>DATKHQ010000101.1:0-9923 GCA_035510175.1 Candidatus Sulfotelmatobacter sp.
AGACCAGGAAGGTCGCGAGCGGCACGACGCGCAGCGTCGAGGCGTGCGCGGCGAAATGCCCGAGGCACCCCGGCTCCGCGCTGACCACGACGCTCGCGCCCGCCTTCTCGATCGCCTTGAGCCGATGGCCCACCATCGCCCCCGCGGTCTCGTCGAACAGCGTCGAGAAGACCCCGCCGAAGCCGCAGCACGGGTCGTTGTACGGGCGGTCGATCGGGACGGCGCCCGCAGTGTCCGCGACCCAGCGCCGGTAGGCCTCGAAGCGCGCGTCGTCCCAGATGTCGTGACAGGGTCGGTGGAGATAGATGGAGACCCTGGGAAGCGTGCATCGCGCGCGGATCGTCTCGATCCACGCGTCGGGCGCGTAGCGGAGCGGTCCCTCGGCCTCGAGCAGGCGCCGGAGCTGCCCGCAACAGGTCGCGCTGGCGACGAACACGGCGTCGAACTCCTTGGCGCGCTCCGCCCAGACGCGTCCCATCGCGCGCGCGCCCTCGGCATCCCCCGCGGTCGCCGCCGGCTGACCGCAGCAGAAGACCGGAAACGTCTCGACGCCGGGATGCCCCGCGAGCGAGAGCAGCCGGCGCTGCGCGTCGACGTCCCCGGGAAAGCTGCCCGCGGTGGAGCATGGGACGAAGAGCGCGGTCCGGGACGGTCTGTGCGGCGGCGCGCTCATCGCGGTGACGGTACCACGTCAAAGCCCCGCGGCACGCACCGCCCCGACCAGCTCGGGCGGGAGAACGACATCGAAGCGGCGGGCGGCCGAAAGCAGCGCTTCGGCGCGGTCGCGATCGCCGGACTCGAGACAGTACCGCAGGAGCATCTCGTAGGCGGCCGCGTCGCGGGGGCGGAGAGCGCGCGCTTCCGCCCAGAGGGCGACCGCGTCGTCGATGCGGCCGCGGCGGTACCAGATCGCGCCGAGCTTGACGTGCGCCGCGTAGTCCTGCGGGTTGACGGCCAGCTCCTTCCGGAACTCCTCCGCCGCCGTGTCGACGTCCCCCGCGCGCTCGGCGAGGAGCCCGAGATTGGCGTGCACGAGCCGCTCGTTCGGGTTGCGGCTCTCGGCGGCGCGCCAGGCGGTCTCGGCCATCGCGTACTTCTCCTGACGGAAGTAGCTCGAGCCGAGGTTGTTGAGCACGAACGCCGAGGCGTTCGGCGTGGCCGCCGCGGTCCGCCAGAAGATCCGATCGTCCCGAAACGACTGCTCGTAGGCGAGCGTGACGAGCGAGAAGATCACGATCGCGACGATCGCCGTGGTGAAGGCCGCCCTCCGCGGCACGGCCTGCCGGACGCGCGCGTAGGGAATCACGAGGAGCGCGCCGACGAGGCTCGTGTACACGCGGTGATCCAGGACGTCCCGCTCGGCCCCGGCCGTCGGCTTCGCGACCGTCGGCAGCAGGAACAGGAGATACCACGCGGCGCCGAACAGCGTGCGCGGCCGGTCCTCCCCCTTCGCGCCGATGACGAGCGTGGCGAGGATCGCGGTCGCGATCAGGCCCATCCAGGGCACGCCCGGCCCGACGGTCGGGTAGACCGACAGCCCGGACGGCAGGACGACGTGCCCGGTGGTGATGAGGAACGCCTTCAGGCTCGAGACGATCGAGGTGAGCGGCGTGCCCCCCGAAAAGCCGCGCGGCCAGCCGACCACCGCGGTTCGCACCGCGAGGAACACGAGCCCGACCGGGATCCAGGCGAGGGCGACACGCAGCCGCGGTGCCGCGGCGGGACGCACGCCTTCGACGATCCACAGGTAACCGAGGCAGGCGAGCGGGAGGACGATCGCGGTCTCCTTCGTGAGGAGCGCCAAGAGCCACGCCACGAGGTGCATCGCGAGCGTCGAGACCTTCCCGTCGCGGCGGTGGCGCAGGAAGGCGAGAAACGAGATCAGGAGGAAGACCGCCATGAGGGAGTCGTTCCGTCCCGGGATCCACGCGACCGCCTGGGCGATCGCCGGATGCACGGCGAACAGGAGCGCCGCGAGCAGCGGCGCCGTCCGCCCCCCGATCATCGCCCGGAGCAGGCCCCACGCCAGCAGGACGCCCGCGAGATGGACGAGGAGGCTCGTCGCGTGGTGCAGGAACGGCGCCGCGCCCGAGAGTATCGCCGCGGGCATGAACGAGAGGGTCATCAGCGGGCGGTAGAACCCGCTCCCGATCGACGAGAGGAAGACGTCGTCGCGAAATGCCTCGAGGGCGAAGGCCGGATCGCGCAGGAGCGGGATCGACTCGGCCACGAGCTTGTGGTCGTCGAGCCAGGTGTAACCGAACCTCAGGCACGGCCCGTGAACGACCAGCACGACCGCCGCGAGCAGCAGACCCCTTCGCCATTCCCGCATGGTGGCGTCGAGAGTACCCGAGTTCGGGCGCCGGTTAGAATCCGCGCTCGATGGACCGCCTCCGGCTCCTCGCCGCCTCCGTCGCGCACACCCCGCCCCGACGGCTCCTGGCCCGCCTCCGCCTTCGCGCGAAGCAGTCGGCGCTCGAGAGCGTGGCGCGCGTCGTGCCGCTGGCAGGGCGCCTGCGCGGCGGGAGCGCCCGTCTCCGCGACGACGCGCCGCGCTCCGTCTTCCCGGAGCGAGCGCAGTTGATCGTGGACGGAGCGTCTCCGGCCACGGCGCGATTCCTCGGCCTCGAGGCCGGCGTCGAGCCGCCGATCGACTGGACCCGCGGCGCGTGGCGCGAATCGGCGCCGCTGGCCCTTCTGACCCTCCACTTCATGGAGTGGCTCGAGGGGCTCGACGACGGAGCGCTCGCGCGCTGCATCGAGGACTGGATCGAGCGCGTGCGCCCGTACGGGCCAGGGTACGCTCGCGCGGGATGGAACAGCTACGCGCTGTCGATCCGGTGCGTCGTCTGGATGCAGCAGCTCGCCGCGCGCCGGAGCCGATTGGCCCCGGCGTTCATCGCGCGCGCCGTCCGGTCGATCGAGGAGCAGCTCCAGTTCCTCACGCGAAACCTCGAGACCGACCTCCGCGGCAACCACCTCCTCCGGAACGTTCGCGCGCTCCTGTGGGGAGCCCGGGCGCTCGACGGCGACGGCGCTTCTCGATGGCGGCGGATCGCCGAGAAGCTCCTGATCGAGGAGCTCGGCGCGCAGGTCCTCGCCGACGGCCTGCACTGCGAGCGCAGCCCGGCGTATCACGCTCAGGTGCTCGGTGACCTCGTGGACTGCGCGCACGTCCTTCCGCCGGGAGACACCCGCGAGCGCGTCCTACGCTCCATCGACCTGATGGCGCGGGCCCAGGCGGACCTGACGCACCCGGACGGCGGCGTGAGCCTCTTCGGCGACGGCGGGCTTCACCTGTCCCGGACGCCGGCCCAGGTGCTCGATGGCATCGCGCGCCTTCGGGGGGACGTCCCGCGCGCGCGGCCGGTCGCGCCCCTCGACGCCTCGGGGTTCTTCGCCGTCAGGGACGGGACCGACTACCTGCTCGTCAAGTGCGGCCGCCTCGGCGACGACGCGCTTCCCGCCCACGCCCACGGGGACGCGCTGGCCTTCGAGTGGACGCCGGGCGGCCGCCGGGTCGTCGTCGACGCGGGCACGTTCGAGTACCGCGCGGGTCCGCTCCGCGAACAGGCACGCTCCACCCGGGCGCACAACACCGTCACGGTCGCGGGGGCCGATCAGGCGGAGTTCTACGGCGCCTTCCGCGTGGGCCGCCGTCCAGAGGTCGCGCTCGAGTCGTACGAGCCGCGGGGCGTGGGATTCGTCCTCACGGGATCGCACGACGGCTTCGCCCGGCTTCCCGGCTCCCCGATCCACCGGCGCCGGTTCGAGGCGACGGCGTCCCGCATCGCGGTCGCGGACGGCGTGACCGGCGGACGCGGCCAGCCGGTCGAGGCGCGCCTCCTGCTCCATCCCGACGTCACGATCGCCCGCGAGCCGGGCGGTGCTGTGCTCACGACCGGCCCCATCCGCGCGCGCTTCGAGACCGCGAGCCCGTTCACGATCGAGCGCGCGTCGTGGTGGCCCGATCTCGGTGTCGCGCACGAGACCTCGCGGATCGTGATCGCCTACGGGGCGGCGCCCGCGAGCGGCGCGTTCGTGCTCGAGCGGATCGGCTGATCCGGAATCGATGCGCTACCATGCCGCGGTGCGACCCGACTGCCGGTTCAAGGAAGAGCGTCACACCGCCTTCTGCCCCGCCGAGTGCCCCTCGACCTCCGGAGGCGTGTTCGAACACCTCCGCGTCGATCGCCCCGAAGCGCTTCCGCGCCCGAGCGACCGCACGGTGGACGTCGCGATCCTCGACATGAACCACGGCTGGCCGAACGTCGGCCACGCGGGGGTCGTCGCCGCGATCCAGGAGGTCGCCTGCGACCTCGCCGAGCCGCTCACCGACGCCGACCTGACGGTGCGCGCGCTCTCGTTCGACGTGCGCCGCGGAGGCGTCGTCCCCGAGGGGAGCAGCTCGCGGTACGGCCTGACGATCGGCACCGGAGGACCGGGGCATCTGGACCCGCGCCTGAACGACGGGACCGACGACAACGCCCAGGGGATCAAGGAGGACCCCGCCTGGGAGGAGCGCCTCTTCCGCTACTTCGACGCGATCGCGGGAGACGACGAGCATGCGTTGCTCGGCGTCTGCCACACCTTCGGGATCATGTGCCGCTGGCTCGGCGTCGCGCGGCCGGTCGCGCGCGGCCCCGAGAAGGGGGGCAAGAGCGAAGGGGTCATGGAGAACGCGCTGACCGATCTCGGCGTCGGCCACCCGCTGTTCGCCGCGCTCTCGCGCCAGCTTCCCGACGGGCGCCGGCTTCCGGTCCTCGACAGCCGGATCTATGACCTGATCCCGAACCCGGATGCCGCGCGCCGGATCAGGATCGTCGCCACCGAGACCCTGGGCGTGGGCGGACCTCCCGGCGAGGCGATGACGATGATGGAGGTCGCGCGCGCCCGCGGCACCGCGGTGCCGCGGATCTTCGGGGTCAACCACCATCCCGAGATCATCGACCGGACGCGGCTCCTCACGATGCTGCGCGTGAAGCTCGAGCGGGGCGAGGTCGCGCGCGATTGGTACGAGGAGCGCGTGGCCGGGCTCGAGTCGCGCTTCAGCGACGCCACGCGGGATGCGGCGTTGCGGACGACCGCCGAGTTCACCTTCCTCGGACCGGTCCGGTTCCACCTGACCCGGATCGTCAGGCGGCGGGCCGAGGCCCTCGGGGGGCGTTTCGGCGCTCACGAATCCGAAATCGAGCGGGCGCTCACCGCGTCCGCGGCCCTCTCCTAGGGAACTTCCCGCCGCGCGGGCGGTCTCATCTCCCGGAAGCCGGACTCAACCCGGCCCGGAGGTCACACCCATGAGCCCCGCCCGATCGTTGAATGCGACACTCGGACTCGTTTTCGCCGTTGCCGGACTTGTCCTCTCGGCCAAGGCGGCGCACGCGCTCGCCTGCGCTGCCCCGCAGGGGTACACGCTCGAGGTCCTGGTCGACGGCCGGCCTCTCACGAGCTACGCGGCGAACGGCACCACGTACGTCGAGGCGCTGAAGGGACGCGAGTACTCGGTGCGCCTGTCGAACCCCACGGGCGAGCGCATCGCGGTCGCGCTCGCCGTGGACGGTCTGAACGTCATCGACGCCAAGCACACGTCCGCCCGCGAGGCGCGCAAGTGGATCCTCGGACCGTACGAGTCGATCGTGCTCGACGGCTGGCAGACGAGCGCGCAGACGGCCCGCCGCTTCGTCTTCACGAACGAGGCGGGCTCGTACGGCGCATGGCTCGGGAAGACCGCGGACCTCGGATCGATCACCGCGGCGTACTTCCGCGAGCGCAAGGCCAAGCTCGCCGAGCCGCAGCCGCTTTCCGGGTCCGATCGGGACGAGCGGATGCGCGATGCAGGGGGCCGGAACGCGCCCCCCGAGCAGAAGGCCGCAGAAGCCCCTTCGGCCCGGGCCAAGGACGAGCTTGCCGCCACGGGAATCGGGCGCGAGGTCGATCACGGCGTCGTGCAGGTTCCCTTCGACACCGAGGACGCGCCCGTCTCGGTCAGCCGTGTCCGGTACGAGTACCACGACGCGCTCGTGAAGCTCGGCGTCCTCCCGCGCACGGACGACACCGCCGAGGCGCTGCGTCGCCGCGAGTATTCCCGCGGCTTCACCGACAGCGGTTTCGCGCCCGACCCTTACCGCGGTCATTGAACGGAGCTCGGCCGCGCTCATCGTGAAAAGGGACATTCCTACTTTTCGCAGCGAGGCGGTATCCGGGGAGCCGCGCAAGAAAAGAGGAATGTCCCTTGTCACGAGGAGTGCGGCCGAGCTCTATTCAAGAAGCGCAAGAAGGTCCGCGCGCGAAAGCGAGACAGCGCGCGCGGCGTCGCCGAGCGCGGCGTCGGCGACGGCGCGCTTGGCCTCCTGCAGCGCGAGGATCTTCTCTTCGACCGTCTCCTCCGCGACCAGCCTGTAGACGAGCACGGGGCGGTCCTGGCCGATGCGGTGGGCGCGGTCGGCCGCTTGATCCTCGACGGCCGGGTTCCACCACGGGTCCATCAGGAACACGTGATCGGCGGCCGTGAGATTGAGCCCGGTCCCTCCGGCCTTCAGCGAGACGAGCATCACGGGCGGCCCGTCGTCCGCCTGGAAGCGCGCGACGGCGCCGGCCCGGTCGGCGGTCGAGCCATCGAGTCGCTCGAACGGAATCGACGCCGCGCGCAGGTGCGGCTCGATCAGGTCCAGAAGGCCCGTCCACTGCGAGAAGACGAGCGCCTTGTGCCGCTCGGCGACGACCGTCTCGACGCTCTCGCGCAAGCGCTCGACCTTCGACGACGTCTCCGCCGTCTGCCCCGGGACGAGCCCGGGGTGGCAGGCGGCCTGCCGCAGGCGGAGCAGCGCCTCGAGCGCCGCGATCACGCTCCCGCCCTCTCTCAGGCGCGCGACCACCTCGTCGAGCGTCGCCGCGCGCACCGCGTCGTAGACGCGGCGCTCCTCCTCGGTGAGCGCGCACCAGAGCGTTGCGTCGGTCCGCGGCGGCAGCTCGGGAGCGACATCCTGCTTGAGGCGCCGCAGGACGAACGGCCGGATCCGCTCGCGCAATCGCTCCGCCGCCCCGGCGACCCCTTCCGCCACCGGCCGCGCGTACCGCTCCTGGAAATCCCGCCGGCCGCCGAGGAGGCCCCGGTTGACGAAGTGCATCTGGCTCCACAGCTCGTCCAGGCGATTCTCGACCGGGGTTCCGGACAGCGTGACGCGCCAGTCGGCCCGTAGCCGGAATGCCGCCTGCGCGACCTGGCTTTCCGGGTTCTTGATCGTCTGCGCCTCGTCGAGGACCACGGTCCCCCACGCCTCCTTGGCGAGCACGGCCTCGTCGATGCGCAGGAGCGGGTAGCTCGTGATCGTCACCTGCGCCGCGGGATCGAGGGCGCGCCTGGGGCCGTGATAGACGCACGTGCCCAGCGACGGACGAAAGCGCCGGATCTCGTCAGACCAGTTGTGCACGACACTCGTCGGTGCGACGACCAGCGTCCGTCCCGCCAGCGCGCACAGCGCCTGGAGCGTCTTGCCGAGCCCCATGTCGTCGGCGAGCAGGGCGCCGAGCCTCGCGTCGCGCAGGAAACTCAGCCACGACACGCCCTGCCGCTGGTACGGGCGCAACGTCGCCGCGAGATCGGCGGGAAGATCCGGCTCCTTCAGACCTTCGAACCCGTCGACGATCGCCGCGAGCGGGGCGAGCGCGTCCGGGCGCGGAAGGTCGAGATCGTCGCACAGGCGCGCGACGTCCGGGAGGAGCGCCTTGGGCATCCCGCCGGCCTCCTCGCGCGCGGCGAGCAGGTCGGCGATCCGCGAGCCGAACCGCGAGAGCCAGTCGGCCGGCAGAGGGGCGTACCCGCCTCCATCGAGCGGGACGAGGGACTCCCCCGCCCGGAAGGCCTCGAGCACGCGACGGGGGTCCGCCGAGCGATTGCGTGTGGAGCCGCCGCCTTCACTCGCGAAGAGCACGTCGACACCGCCGTCGCTTCCAACCGAAACCTTGGGCACGAGCGGTGGCGCCAGGTCGAAGTGCTCGCGGCCAGTGCCGCGCACTTCCCCGCGCCACGACGACAGCGCGGCCGCGAACGCGACCGCGCGCGATCCCTCGAACGCCGCGGGCATCCCGGGCGCGATCCCCAGCCGAGCCGCGAGGTGAGCGATCTCGCGCGCTTCCGCGCGCTCGTCGCGCAGCGGCATCGGCCCCGCGATGTGCACGAGCTTTCCGCCGTCGACCCGCGCCCGCGGCGGATCGCCGTACACCAGCGTCGCGAGCGCGTGGAGCACGCCCCCTTCGCGGCGCGTCTCGACCGCGATCCGGGGCGGCACGCGCTCGCTTCCGGGAAGCCGGTCGGTCCGCACATCGACGGGGATCCGCCCGCGCAGCGACGGGAGCACGTCGGTCACCAGCTCGACGACCTGGGCGCCTGGATAGTGCTTGCCCCCGGGAAGCTCGTGCAGCTCGCGCCCCGTCAGCTTGGCCTCGGACAGCGGCCGGAGCATGCCGCGGCACAGCGCGATGCCGCCTCCGAAGACCTCGTCGATCTCCGGGTCGTCCTCGAGGCTCACCCGAAAGCCATCCCCCTGGTCGGCGACGACCACGCGGGGTCCGATCGGCACCGGCGAGGTGCGGACCGCCCTCCCGTCGAGGGCGACGTCCTCGCACCCGGCGAGCGCCTTCAGGAGCTTCCCCGCGATCGCCCGCGGGATCGCCCCGCGCCGGTGGGTGCCCAGGGCCAACTCCGCGGCGAGATCTTCCTGGCGAGCGGTGAACGCAGGGCCGTGGCCCCGTCCCGCCGCCATCGCCGCGAGCGTCGTCTCGAACGCGTGGAATCCCTCGCCGGTCCTCACGCCGCGCTCGATCGCGAGGCCCCCCGGAACGCGCAAGAAGCGGTAAGCGATCGTCCCCACCGGCCCGCTCGGCGAGGGAAGCGCGAGCCCCGACTCGTTCGCCCGCTTGAGCGCGATCACCGCCGCGGCCGCGTGCTCGCAAGCGGTCGCGCCGCAGGTGCATTCCCATGCACCGTCCTCGAGAAAGAGGGTGACCGTGCGGGCGATCATGCCCCCCTTGGTCGAGATGCGAAGGACCGCCTCGCTGGCGTCGGCGCGCTCGCCGATGACGGCTTCGGCGCGGACGAGCTCGATACCCCGCGACCAGACGGCCGGGGCGCAGGCCTTCCGCACGCCTTCAAACACCCCCATGGTGCGTCCGAGATTATCCGAATTTGGGTGTCCGGGGTCGCCTCGGCGGGGAGGGCCGGGATCAGGCGTGGCGGGGAACTTTTTTCTTCGCTGCCTTGCGAACCCCCATGGGCGAGAAACGGTACCGGGAGAGATCGAGGGTTCCCGATTTCCGGAACTCCACCCCCTCCGCCTCGAGCAACGCGCGCTGCAATCCCGGCGGCACATCCGGCAGCCGGTCGGTCGACATGCCTCCCGATGCGTTGACGACCCGGTGCCAGGGCACTCCTCGTGGGCAGCCGTGCATCGCCCAGCCGACGGCGCGCGGCGAGAGGCGGCTTTCCACCAGGGTCGCGATCTGGCCGTAGGTCATCACGCGCCCTTTCGGGATCCGCCGGACGAGCCGGTAGACGTCGGCGAAGACGCCGCCGGCCTTTCCCTCGACCTCGCCGTGCACCCGGGCCATCCGATTCCGAGACTAACAGACACATCGGCCGAATTCGCGTACCCTGATGCGCTTTCCGGCCGGATTTGCCGGAAACGAGGCCGGACGATGCTCAACGGGAAGCGGGTCATCGTGGTGATGCCCGCCTACAACGCTGCGCGCACGCTCGAAAAGACGCACGCCGAGGTGCTCGAGCACGAATTCGTCGACCACGTCATCCTGGTCGACGACGCCTCCCGTGACGAGACCGTCTCGCTCGCCCGGACCCTCCGTCAGACCTCGGTCCACGTGCACGAGGTCAACAGCGGCTACGGCGCGAACCAGAAGACCTGCTACCG
>DATKHQ010000102.1:0-5170 GCA_035510175.1 Candidatus Sulfotelmatobacter sp.
GATGACGAGCTTGATCCCCGCTTCGCGCGCGGCGACGTGGGCTTCGACGATGCCGTAGACGCCGTCGCGGTCGGTCAGGGCGACGGCGGGGAGGCCGAACTCGTGCGCGGCGCGGACCAGCTCCTCGGGCTGCGAGGCTCCTTCGAGGAAGGAAAAAGAGGATTTGCAGAAGAGCGGGGCGTACATGACACGGCGCTACCCGAGCTCCCCCTGCAGGTACCACCGGTTCTTCCCGCGGTCGTAGAAGACCCAGAGCTGCTCACCGGTCTTCGTCTCCGCGAAGTGGTAGTCGCGCGCGACCGGATCCCGCCACCAGAATCCGGTGATCGCGTACGGGCCGTTGACGCGCGTCACGGGACCCTGCTCGAGCCCCCGCAGCATCCAGCCGTCCGGCTCGTGACGCTCGCGAGGAGCGAGCGGGACCGGCGTCGCGTAGAGGCGGCGGATCAGGCGCGGCTCGTCGACGACGCGCGGGTGCGCCTCGGGAAGGGCGGCGAGCGGAGCCCACTCGAAGCGCGCTTCGGGAAGATGCGCGTCGCGCAGGCCGGCGCGCACGACGGCGTCGTCCCCGAGCGTCGCCTTCACGCGGGCGAGCGCCCGGGCCCCGGCCTCGAGGTCGCGGCGCTTGCCGCCGGCGAACAGCTCGCGCTGCTTGTCGACGGCCGCGACCTCGCGCGCGACGAGGCCGATCTCCATGACGCCGTCGGGGAGCTTGCGGACCGCCTGAAGGCGCAGGCGGACCAGCTCGACGAGCACCCGCGGCGCCAAGGTCGGCACCGCCGGCTGGATCGACTCGACGTGCCCTTCCAATCTCTCGAAGCGAAATGCCACCTGGAGCTCGGCCAGGGCGCGCCCCTTGGCCGCGATCTCGTCGAGCATCGGGCCGATCGCCTCTTCGATCCGCGCGACGATCCGCCCCGCGTCGAATTCGGGGTGGTCGAGGATCAAGCGCCGCATCGCGGGAACGTCCGGATGTGCCGGGGCCAGCGGCGGCTTGAGCGCGCCCGAGGCCAGGCGGTGCAAGCGGCGCACCTCGGGGCCGAAGCGCACGCCGACGCCGTCGAGCGGGAGATCGACGAACTGCCCGACGGTCACGACTCCCAACCTCTGGAGCGTGTCGCGCGCGGCCGGCGGAAGCCCGAGGCGATCGAGCGACACCTCGCGCGCGGCGGCGCGCTCGTCGGTGACGGATTCGAAGATTCTGACCAGGGACTGTTTCTTCGGGGACTGTCCCCTGCTCTTTCTCCCTCTGGCCACCGCATACGTCGCGAACCGGTCGAACCCGACGGCCAGCAACACGAAGAACCCGGCGCGGACGACCTCAACGTGCAGCGACGACGCCCACTCGGGAATCGAGCCGAACAGGCGCTCGAGCCCCTTCGCGTCGAGCCAGAAGACGCCGGGCTCGTCGGACGAAGGCTCGACGGACGGCGTGAAGCGTCTCAGCAACTCGGCAAGATCCGAGACGGCGTCATCGATCTCCTTCCGGGAAACGACCGCAGCGCGCAACCCCGCCGCGAGCGAGAGCCCGGCGGCGTACCGCATGCCGGTGGTAATCCCGGCCGCGCGGGCCTTCTCGTTGATCCACAGGATCTTTCCCTGCGGCGTGTCCGCCTCGACGACCGCCGCCGGATGCTCGCGCCAGTCCGGGTGCTTCTTCAGCAGGAGCTGAAGCGGGAACGCGGGAAGATCAATGCAGGCCGTCCGGTCCACGACACACCTCCGCGATGCTCCAGACCTTCCCCAGATGCTTGTCCTTCAACGCCGCCGCCTCGCAGCGGAACCGTCCTCCCTCCCCTCGCACGCGCGAAGCGGTGTGCGCGCGCAACGAGACGAGCGGCCCGAGCGACGCGCGCGCCGCGTCCTTGGCGGTCAGGCAGACGATCGCCGCGCGGTGCTGCTTTCCCAGCATCGCCAGGCGCGACGAGGCGTGCAGCGGCAGCCGCGCGTTGTGAACGAGGTCGAGCACGACGAGGCCGAACGCCCCCGACCGCACGAGCAGGTCGGCCGCCTTCGCCGCCGCGACCGCATCGCCCGCCCAGATCACGGCCAGCGCCGCGAGATCGACCCCCGCGTCGGCCGCGTCGGGGGGATAGAACGGCGCATCCTTCCGGCCGATCCATGCCGACGGCTCGCCGCGGCGCTGCGCATCGAGCACCAACCGAAAAGCCAAAGTCAGCGGCGCTCCCGCGGGGGACGCGGAGATCTCGACAAGACGACCAGCGACCGTGGAGAGAGACCAGATGGCGGCTTCGTCGTGTCGGCGAGCGAGATCCTTCCCCTCGGCGGCCTCGCGATCGAGCGCGCTTCTTCCCTGAGCGCGCGAGGGAGCGTGGAGCGAGGAGGCGCCGAACGACGTTTGCGCCGACGAGCGTCCGCCGAGGGGAAGATCTCGCGCGCCGGCTTTCGAAGGAGCGGCCATCAGTCCAACCTCCGCCGCACTTCGACGACCCTGCCGATCACGCGCACGGCTTCGGGCTCGGGAACGATCGGCCGGTAGGCGTCGTTCGCGGGGTGCAGCTCGACGCGTCCCCGGCGGAACCGCAAGTGCTTGACCGTCGCCTCGTCGCCGACGAGCGCGACGACGATCTGTCCCTCCTCGGCGCGCGGCTGCCGCCGCACGACGACGAGATCGCCGTCGAGGATCCCGGCGTCCTTCATGCTGTCTCCCTTCACGCGCAGGCCGAACAGCTCGCCCACGGGCATGCGCGTCTGGACGGGGAGGTGCCCTTCGAGGTCTTCGATCGCCGCATCGAGCGGTCCCGCGGGGACGCGCCCCAGGAGCGGCACCAGGACCGTCGGCCGGTCGCCGCGGCGGGCCGGAAGCCGCAGGCCACGGGAGAGCCCCGGCTCCCGGTCGAGCCGCCCCTCTTCGATCAGGGCGTCCAGGTGCTCCCGGGCGGTCTGCGGGGACCGGAAGCCGAAGGCGTCCATGACCTCCCGCACGGTCGGGGGATCCCCCCCGGCCAGGCGGTCACGGACGAATCGGAAGACTTTTTCTCGAGTTTGCCCGGCCGGCGTGCGTCCCATGGCCGTCCTCCGTGCGGTCGAACCGTGCGGAGGAAGTATACCGTACATTTGTACGGTTAGCTATTGGAAACTGGATCTAGAACCCTACCGCCCGCAAATCCCAGGGCGAAGTGCAATGCTCCCCGCAAACCGATGGGACGCGGATCCGACGTTCCCTCCGCAATCCGTGGCCTCGACGCGAATCTCCGGCCGATTCAGGATCTGGAACCCGCACGCCGCGGCTGCGCGGCACAGCTCCGCCGCTCCGATCGTCATCGATTCGTCGGAGAGCAGACCGTCCTCGTTCCCGTAGGTGAGCCCGTCGAAGATCGTGCATCCCTGGAGCAGGATGACCTCGTGGATCACGCCGCCGGCGGCCCCGTCGTCGTCGTTGTCGCGAAACGCGATCGTAAACGGTAGGGACGTCGGGGCAAGGACCGAGCGATCTGCGGGTGCCAGGAGCTCGACGCGCGGTGGCACCGTGTCGATCGTGAAGTCGACCTCTGCGGTGCTCGCATTCCCGCTCGAGTCCGCCGCCGTGAGCGTGACGTGGTGGTCCCCGTGCTGCGAGTACGACGGGCCCGGACCCGGGTCGTAGCCGCGCCGAACGCTCGCCTCGCACACGTCGGCAAAATCGTCTGTGACCGTGACCGGTATCTGGGCAGGACCGAAGCAGGATCTGGAAGTTGGAAAGAGGATCGTACCGAGAGGCGGCCGCGTGTCGCGCACGTTGATATGGCTCGTGCACGCCGCAGAGGCCGAAGAATCGTCCGTGACCGCCAGCGTCGCCGTGTCGTCGCCGAGTGGGCAGGTTGCCACTGCCTCGGCGAGATCCGCGCCATCGAGCGCGCACGACGACGACGTCCATGCGTACGTGAGCGGATCGCCGTCGGGATCGTGACTTGCGCTGCCATCGAGCGATCCGGTCGCTTCCGAATCGCCGCTGCACTCCCACGCCACTGGGCCAGGGCAGTTTGCCTCCGGCGGCCTGTTTCGCGGCTGGCCGGCAAAGAGGTAGACGCGCTCCGGACCCGGTGGGTAGTTGTACCCATGAACGGCGATGTCGCCGATCGAATCGCCGTTGACGTCCCCCGCCGCCGAAATGGGATACAAGTACGGTGCGGCTTCGGTGCCCGTGTGAGGATCCCATGCGGTCCAATCCCCGACCCCCGACGGCGAGCCGTAGTAGATGCGGTCCGCAGCGAGC
The DNA here is from genome assembly GCA_035510175.1 of Candidatus Sulfotelmatobacter sp. GTDB lineage: Bacteria > Acidobacteriota > Polarisedimenticolia > Polarisedimenticolales > DASRJG01 > DASRJG01. The sequence goes on from DATKHQ010000102.1 coordinate 4,217, forward strand.
GTCACGATGTCGTCGAAGCCGTCGCCGTCCACATCGCCGACGATGGCAGATTGGCCGAACCCTTCGTAGCCGATCCTGCCCGGGAGCAGCTGGTCCGGCTCATCAGGAAGCAGCGCCCGGGAGCCGTAGTAGACCTCGATCCGGCCCATGTCCCCCTGATCAGGAGAATCCCACCACGGGGTGTTTGCCACGAGGTCCGCAAACCCGTCGCCGTTCAGATCGCCAAAGCCGAGCGCCCAACCGAAGTTCTCGTCGCCTTGGATGCCGTCGTGGATCCAGGCGTTGCCGTCGCTGACTCCGGTCGTGCCGCCACGGTAGACGTACGCACGCCCTCCCCAGGGATGCGGGTCGCTGATACCGATGCCGCCGACGGCAAGATCGGCGAATCCGTCCCCATCCACGTCCGCGGCGGCGATGCTGAAACCGTAGTCGTTGTTGATCAAGAGGTAGGGGGCCGGCGGGCCGTTGAGGAGCCACGCCGGTGACTGCGATAGACCTGCGGCCGAGCCGCGGTAGACCCAGACTTGGTTCGTGCCGTAACCGGCCACCGCGAGGTCGTTGAAGCCGTCGCCGTCGACATCTCCTGCGGGCGCGACCGACCACCCTAGGCCGGCGAACTCGGATCCTCCCAGCCCGATCCACGACGGCTCGGGCGGAGGGCCTGCGGGAGAACCGAGGAACACGAGAACCTCACCTTGATCGGTGACACCACCCGAATAGTTTTCGATCCCGATGACGACGTCCGAATAACCATCCCCGTTGACGTCAACAGCGGCGAGTGGGGTGCCGAGGTAGTACGCGACGGGGTGGTCGCGGTCGCCCGTGTAGGTCCATGCCGCTGTCTCCTCGAGGCCGTTGGGTCCGCCGAGGAATAGGTACACCTTCCCCGCATAAGGACTGCCGTCGGCTTCGAAGAAGGGCGCACCGATGAGAAGGTCGTCGAAGCCGTCTCCG
>DATKHQ010000103.1:0-3619 GCA_035510175.1 Candidatus Sulfotelmatobacter sp.
TCGGCCGAGACGAGCTTTCGTAACGGTCTGGTGGCGCTGTCCGGTGGGGATCCCGCCGGCGCCGCCCATCACTTTCAGTCGGCTATCCTCATCGAGCGCCAGCACGCGATCAGCCAGCCGCAGATGCGGTATCTCTCTTACTACGGGGTCGCGCTGGCCCGAAGCGGCCGGCCGCACTCTGCCGCGATCCAGGCCTGTGAGACCGCGGCGCGCCGCGAGGCGTACAACCCCGAGATCTACCTCAACCTCGCGCGCGTCTACGTCCTTGCCGGGAAAACCTCCCGGGCTCTCGCGGCGCTCGAACGGGCGCTGATGATCGCCCCCTCCCACCCTCTCCTCCTCGCCGAGCTCGCGCGCCACGACCGTCGTGCCGCCCCCCCACTGTCTTTCGTGCCGCGCAAACACCCGCTCAACAAGCTCCTCGGTAAGATCCGCGCCGCGCTCACGACACACCGGGCGAGGGAGGCGCCGAGGGCGGTTTCGACGCCTTCGCCTTAGCGCCCACGTCGAAGACGCATCCCGACGTAACGCTGCGCCGCCTCGGCAGCGGCGGTCAGGCTCGCGCCGAGCGCGAGGTGGGCGGCGAGAGCCGTGGCGTGCGCTCCCGGAAGGCCGGGAACCGCAGCGGAGAGCACCCGGGTCGCATCGAAGATCCGCATCGAGCCCTCGTCGTCGAGAAGATCGATCACGCGGCCGCGCGAGACGTACCCCGCGATGAGCACCGCCCGCGCCCCTCGCGCCCGCAGCGCCCGGGCTGCGGCGCCGAGGTCCTCGATCGATCCCGGGGCGGGTAGGCCCAGCGCTTCGCAGTCTCCAATGCGGACGACCAGCACGCGCGCCGCGGTGAGGAGGGCGGCATCGAGATCGGTCGTCCTCGGGACGGCCCCCGCGGCGCTGTGGGCGGGACGCGGCGCCGGTGCCAACACGCCCGTTTCCGGAGCCTGGGTGCGCAGGAGATCGCCCAGGCGCGCGATCGTCGTATCACCGCCGGCGATCCCCACCCGCGCGGCCGCGATCCCCCCGCCGAGGAGCGCGGCTTCGATCTGCCTTTCGACGAGCGGTGACGGGAGCTCCTCGAAGAGCGGGGCGCCGCGCGAGGCCGCCGTGAGAAGGCCGGTCGCCACGCAGCACGGGCGTCCCCCGATCTCCTGGACGACCGCCGCATCGCCGAGGATCCCTTCGTCGCCGGACGCCTCGAGCGCGTGAGCCACCAGGACGCGGGGAGCCGAGCTCAAGAGCGGACGCTCCGGTCGCCCTCTCCCGGCCGCAGATCGCGCAGGAAGGCCTGCGCCTCTCCCAGCGCGGCGATCAGGTCCAGGGCGCCGAGGCCCGTGACCAGTCCCTTCGCGAACCCGCTCCTGAGCCACGGGCCGATGGCGGTGGGAAGGTAAGCGGCGGTGGCGGAATGCCAGACCGGCGACCACGGCGCCACGATCAGGAACAAGCCGAGCGCGGCGAACGCGTAGACCTGGAGCGCCCTCTGCAACCGGCTCAACTCATCCCTCCACGTCCGGATGGTAGCAGCGCGGACGGTCTAGAATTCCGGGGCCCCGCACGAACGGCCGCACCTCGGGAGGATTCCCTTGAGCCCCGTACCGCTGCTCGACCTGAAGCCCCAGTTCGCCACGATCCGCGACGAGGTGGAGCGCACGATCTCGCGCGTCGTCGCCTCGCAGCTGTTCATCCTCGGAAGCGAGGTCGCGGACCTCGAGCGGGAGATCGCCGCGATGACCGGGAGCGCACACGCGATCGGCTGCGCGTCCGGCACCGATGCCCTCGTGCTCTCGCTCCACGCGCTCGGGCTCGGCCCCGGCGACGAGGTCGTCACGACCCCGTTCACGTTCTTCGCCACGGCCTCGTGCGCCGTGCGCCACGGTGCCAAGCCGGTCTTCGTCGACATCGACCCGCGCACGTTCAACATCGATCCCGCGAAGATCGAGGCCGCCATCACGCCGCGGACGAAGGCGATCATTCCGGTTCATCTGTTCGGCCAGTGCGCCGACATGGACCCGATCCTCGCGATCGCGCGGAAGCGCGGGATCGCGGTGATCGAGGACGCCTGCCAGGCGATAGGCGCCTCGTACGCGTCGAGGACGCTCGGCGGCGTGCGCCGCGCAGGGGCGATGGGAACGACGGGCACGCTCTCGTTCTTTCCCTCGAAGAACCTGGGCGCGTTCGGCGACGGCGGGATGATCACGACGAGCGACGACGGCATCGCGGCGCGGCTCCGCGTGCTGCGGGTCCATGGCGAGCGCGAGCGGTACAAGCACGAGGCGGTCGGATGGAACAGCCGCCTCGACGCTCTCCAGGCGGCGGTCCTGCGGGTCAAGCTCCCGCACCTCGACGCTTGGTCCGACGGGCGCGTCGCGAACGCGGACCGGTACGACCGTTTGTTCCGTGAGGGCGGTCTCGTCGATTCCGAGCGGGTGACGCTTCCGTTCCGGGCGCAGCCGAAGGGTCACATCTTCAACCAGTACACGATCCGCGTCCGCCGCCGCGACGAGCTCGGCGAGCACCTGAAGGCCCGCGGCATCGGCTGGGGGATCTACTACCCGATCCCCCTCCACCTCCAGGAGTGCTTCGCCGGCCTCGGGTACACGCCCGGATCGTTGCCGGAAGCGGAGCGGGCCTCGCGTGAGGTGCTGTCGCTGCCGGTCTATCCGGAGCTGAGCGAGACGCAGATCGCCGAAGTCGTCCAAGCGATCGCCGACTTCTTCTGATCAGTCGAAGATGTCGCCCTTTCGAAACAGCGGGTAGAAGGGATAGGCGGCGAGGCGCTCGGTCCCGCCCTGTTCTCGATCGACGAGGCAGATCACGGCGACGACCGTGTGCCCCTCCTCCTCGGCCGCCTCGATCGCCTTCAAGGTCGACCCCGCGGTCGTGACGACGTCGTCGACAACGATGACGCGACTGCGCTCGGGGAGGTTCCCCTCGATCCGCCGCCCCGTACCGTGCTCCTTGGCCTCCTTCCGGACGATGAACGCCCGGAGCGCCGGCCCCTCGGCGTGCGACAGCGCGGCGACGGGGCAGACGATCGGGTCCGCGCCCAGGGTCAGCCCCCCGATGGCGTCGGCCTTGATCCCCCGCTCGCGGATGAGGGCCAGGATCTGCCGCGCCGTCAGCCAGGCCCCGTCCGGCCGGAGGGTCGTCCGCTTGGAATCGAAGTAAAACGTGCTCTTCTTCCCCGAGGCCAGCGTGAAGTCCCCGAACATCAGGGACTCCGACTTAAGCAGTTTCCGCAGTTGTTCGCGTTCGTTCTCCATCGACGATCCCTTCTCCGGTGGGAAAACTCGGAAAATCCAGACAGCCCACTTGACTCGACTGCGCCATTCTCCATATTCTTGCCCAGGGTTCCTGAGGTCCGCCCAGGGAAGCGGCGGATGGTCCGAAATTCCGTCGGTGGAGGTAAAGCGCTCATGAGAAAGATTTTGGGTCTGCTGCTCGTCGGGCTCCTCCTCGCACCTGCGCCCGCGTGGGCCAGCGCGACCGGCACGTTGGCCGGACGCATCTTCTCACGCGAAGGTTCCCCGAAGGTCACCGGGGTCCTGCTCGCCGGGCCGGCGCTGGGAACCGAGGTCGCATCGGTCCCGGTATTGGGCGACGGAACTTTCGAAGCCGA
>DATKHQ010000104.1:0-10946 GCA_035510175.1 Candidatus Sulfotelmatobacter sp.
GTCTCGCGGAGCCCGGCTCCGAACTCGCGCGCCGGCGTCCACGTCAGCTCGCGGCGGATCTTCCCGGCGTCGACCGCGTAGCGCCGGTCGTGCCCCTTGCGATCGACGACGTGGGTCTTGAGGTCGCGGTAGGCGGTCTTGCCGGCGGCTTTCATCGCGGGGTTGTCGGAGGCGGGATGAAGCTCCTCGAGCGCGTCGCAGATCCGGTCGACCAACTCCAGGTTGGCGCGCTCGTTGCCCCCGCCGACGTTGTACTTCTCGCCGGGGACGCCGCGCGCGAGGGCCAGGAGGATCGCGTCGGCGTGGTCCTCGACGTGCAGCCAGTCGCGGACGTAGAGCCCGTCGCCGTAGATCGGGATCGGCTTCGCCTCGATCGCGTTCAGGATGGCGACGGGGATGAGCTTCTCGGGAAACTGGTACGGCCCGTAGTTGTTCGAGCAGTTGGTGATGATCGCGGGCAGGCGGAAGGTCTCGACGTAGGCGCGGACGAGGTGGTCCGCCGAGGCCTTGGTCGCCGCGTACGGGGAGTTCGGCGCGTAGGGCGTCGTCTCCGAGAACGTCCCGGCCGCGCCGAGCGCGCCGTAGACCTCGTCGGTCGAGACGTGCAGGAACCGGAATCGCCTGCGCTCGGCCTCCGCGAGGCTCTCGACGAATCGTCGCGAAACGTCGAGCAGCTCGAAGCACCCGACGATGTTCGAGAAGATGAAGGCGCGCGGGCCGTCGATCGAGCGATCGACGTGGCTTTCCGCGGCGAAGTTCACGACCACCATCGGTGCGTGGTTTTGGAACACCGACTCGACCAGAGCGTGATCCGCGATGTCTCCCTGCACGAAGAGGAAGCGTTGATCTCGCGATACGTCGGCGAGGTTGTCGAGGCTCCCCGCGTACGTCAGCTTGTCGAGCACGACGATCCGGGCCGAGGTCCTCGCAAGGGCGCGCCGCACGAAGTTGCACCCGATGAAGCCGGCGCCTCCCGTGACGAGCCAGGTATCCACGCGAAACCTCCCGAGCCCGCGGCATTGTAGACTGGAGGGCCAATTCCGAGGGTCTCATGAGCACATCATTCGACCTCGAGAAGTTCCTCGTCGACGTCTTCGACCCGGTGGCCGGCGAGCGGGCGGCGGTCGTCGTCGACCTGCCGACGCCCACGGTCCCGGACGGCCCGCTCTGGCGCGAGCGCCGCCTCATGGCGGCGGCGTGGAGAGACGGCCTGGACCGCCTCGGCAGGCGGATCGGGTTCGAGACACCGCCGCTCATCGGCTTTCCGTCGAACGGAGTCAACGGAGGGGACTTCCCGAAGGACGGCGAGGCCGGCGGCCGCCGGATCGTGATGTCGGACGTCCTCGACCGGACGAGTCTGGTGCTCGCGATGACCGAGTACTCCATGACGGCGGCTCTCGTCGACGTTTGCAAGCGGCGTGGCGGCGCCGAAGTGTTCCGCGCGGCCTCGATGCCGGGGGTCCAGAAGTGGATGGAGGAGACCTCGCTCGCCGCCGACTACCGCGAGGTCGCCAGGCGCTGCAGGCTCCTCAAGGCCGCGTTCGACAATCCGGACCGGGTCGAGGTCGCGTTCACGACCGGCCACGCGTGCACGTTCGACATCCGCCATCGGCTCAGCGAGTCGGACGACGGGTATCTCCACCGCGACAAGTCGGACGACATCGCCGTGATCAACCTCCCGAGCGGGGAAACCTTCTCGGTGCCCTACGAAGGGGAGCGCAGGGGGGATCCGTCGCGGACGGAAGGGGAGCTTCCCGTCTCGGAGGAGGGGGAGACCGTCGTCTTTCGCGTGAAGGAAAACAAGATCTTCGAGGTTCAGGGAAGCGGCCCGGTCGCGCGCCGCTATCGTGACTTCTTCGCGACCGACGCCGCGCGCGCCAACATTGCCGAGGTGGCGTTCGGATGCAACGAGCGCGCGAAGGTCACGGGAAACGTCCTCGAGGACGAGAAGGCCGGCTTCCACTGGGCCTACGGCCGCAGCGACCATCTGGGCGGCGTGGTCGGGCTCGCCGATTTCAAGGCGCCGGAAACCGTCGTTCACCAGGACATCGTCTACGCGAAGCAGAGCCCGATCTCCGTCCGCAGCGCGGTCATCGTGAAGAGCACCGGGCAGCGGATCCCGGTCCTGGACGACCGCGAGTACGTTCTCTTCGAGGAGTACCGTTGATCAACTGGGTCGAGGTCGACGCCGGCGCGCTGCGGCGGAACGTCTCCGAGTTCCGGCGCCGCCTCGGCCCCGAGCCGAAGCTCGGCGCCGTCGTAAAGTCGAATGCCTACGGCCACGGAATGCTCGAGGCCGCGAAGATCTTTCGCGAGGCGGGAGCCGACTGGCTCTGCGTGAACAACGTCGACGAGGGCGTGGCCCTGCGCGAAGCGGGAGCCTCCGGTCCGGTCCTGATCATGGGGTACGTTCCGCTCGACGCGCTCGGGGACGTCGTCGCCCAGGATCTCGAGCCGGTCATCTACAACCAGGAGAGCGTGGCGGCGCTCGAACAACAGGCCCGCAAGCAGGGCAAGACGGCTCGCGTCCACCTGAAGATCGAGACCGGCACGCACCGGCAGGGAGTCCTGGAGAGGAACGTCCCCGATTTCGTGCGCGCGATCGACGCGACCTCGTCCGTGCGCCTCGCCGGGGTCGGCACGCACTTCGCGAACATCGAGGACACCACGAACCACGAGTTCGCCGAGTCGCAGATCGTCGCGTTCAACCGGATCGCGGAGGCGATCGCGCAGGTCCACCCGCAGCCGCTCCTGCGCCACACCGCGTGCTCGGCGGCGGTGCTGCTGTTCAACCGCACGCACCTCGACCTCGCCCGCATCGGAATCTCGCTCTACGGCCTGTGGCCCTCGAAGGAGACGTACGTCTCCTGCCTCGAGCGCGGGAAACCGTCCCTCGACCTGACCGCGGCGCTGACGTGGAAGACCCGCATCGCCCAGGTGAAGGAGGTCCCCGAGGGAGGGTACGTCGGCTACGGCCTCACGTGGCGCGCTACGCGGCCCACGACGATTGCCGTCCTCCCCGTCGGCTACTACGAAGGATTCGATCGCGAGCTTTCCGGGATCGCGCACGTGCTCGTCCGCGGCAAGCGCGCTCCCGTCCGCGGCCGCGTCTGCATGAACATGTGCATGGTCGACGTGACCGACATCCCGGGCGCCGCCCTGGAAGACGAGGTCGTGCTCATCGGCCGCCAGGGGGACGAGAAGATCACGGCCGAGCAGATCGCCGCCTGGTGCGGGACGATCTCGTACGAGATCGTGTCGCGGATCCACCCGAGCCTACCGCGGGTGCTCGTCTAGCGGCGCGCCGTCACCACCAGCGCCCCCTCGCGCTCGTACAGCTCCCGCGCCAGCGCGATCGTCGCCGGCGGCTGGCCGAGGAACGCGGCAGGATTGAACGGCCGGCGGTCGTAAAACCGGTACCGGCGGACGTCCTGGAAGCCCGCGCTTTCGAGCAGAAGCTGCCACTGCACGCCCGAGAGGAACTGCGGGTAGCCGTGCTCGCGCGTGACGTCGTCGATGAGGCTGTCGGCGACCCGGCTCTCGCGATAGATGTGCGAGATCGTCGTGAGCAGGCCTTCGGGCTCGAGGGCGTCGTGCACCGCGCGGATCGTGGCCTCGAGGTCGGGGACGAAGTACAGGGCGTCGAGCGCGAAGACGTGCGTGAACTTCGCGCCGGCCAGCGCGTCGGTCACCGACTGGCCCATCTCGATCCGCAGGAAGCGCGCCTTCGACGAAGCGCCCAGGCGCTTGCCGGCCTGGGCGATCCCCTCGGCCGAGGGATCGATGCCGAGATAGCGGGCGCCCGACGCGGTCAGGATCGGCGCGGTCCACCCGGTGCCGCATCCGAAGTCGAGCACGCGCGCGCTGGGCCCGAGTCCCATGAGCAGATCCGCGACCTGGCGGACCACGTCCTCCTTCCCCGCCTGCCACGTGACCGCGCCACCCTGCCGGTACAGATCGTCGAATCCAACCATGCAGCGATTGTATCCGCTCGGGCGCTTGATTCGTGCGGGGCGGCGGCTGTAAATTCTGGGGCCCATGAAGCACAAACCGCTCCCGATCGACTGGGACGAGCTGGAAGGCGCCTTCGAGAATCGGAACGAGGACCTCCGCTACTACCTCGATCTCATCACCGGTCAGGTCGTCCTGGAAGGCGAAGGGGAGGACGCGGAGTTCGACGACGACGCCGAGATCGACAGTGCCGTCGACCCCGAGTCCCCGCGGAAGGAAACGACCCGCATCTACGTCGAGACGTTCACGGTCGACGACGAGCTCGACTGGATGGACGAGTTCATCGAGGGGGACGAGGGGATCTCGGCCGAGCTGAAGGACCGGTTCGGCGAGCTGGTCGCGAGCACCGGCGGCGACGGCTTCCGCGACGAGCTGCGGCACCACGCCGAGATCCGCGACCGCTGGTTCCTGTTCCGCTCCGAGCGCCTCCACGAGATCATGGAGGCGTGGCTCGCGGAGCACCAGATCAACTGCGCGACCCCGCCGCCGTGGAAATAGGCGGCCGCGGCCGCCGGCCGGATCCCGGAGAAAAACGGTCGTGAAGCGCGATGGCCTCGTGCGCCCGGGTGAGCGTACGCTCGGGCCGGAGGCGAGGCGCGATGAGAGCACTTCCCAAGCACGACATCGGATTCGGCAAGCGCATGAGTACGCCGTTCGATCAGACGGTGGCCCGCGTGGAGTCGGTGCTTCAAGAGTTCGGGTTCGGGGTCGTCAGCCGCATCGACGTGTCGGCGACGCTCAGGGAGAAGCTCGGCGTCGGAGTACCGCCGCTGCTGATCCTCGGCGCGTGCGCCCCGGAGCTTTCCCGGAAGGCGCTCGAGATCGAGCCGCGCGTGTCGCTCCTGATGCCGTGCAACGTCGTCGTGCGTCAGAACAAGAGCGGCGTGTGCGTCGAGGCCGCGGAGCCGTTCGCGCTGACCGAGCTCTTTCCGTCCGAGGAGCTCGCCGCGATCGCCGCGGAAGCGAGCGACCGGCTGCACCGGGCGCTCGAAGCGCTCTGAGCGCCGGGGAGCCGCCTCAGCTGGCGGTGACGGACCCGGCCGGTTCCTCGACCGGCTCGACGTAGCCGCACCCCTCCTGCTCGCACAGGAGACGGCGGCCTTCTTTCTTGGTCGTCTTCTCGACGAGGTAGGGCGACTTGCAGTTGGGGCAGGCGCGCGGCACGGGCCTGTTCCAGAGGACGAAGCTGCAGTCCGGGTACCGGTCGCACCCGAAGAACACCTTCCCGCGCTTCGACTTCCGCTCGACGATCTTTCCCTTCCCGCACTCGGGGCAGCCGACGCCGGTCTCCTTCATCTTGATGTACTTGCACTTCGGGTAGTTCGAGCACGAGATGAACTCGCCGAAGCGCCCCTGCTTGATCTTGAGCTTGTTCCCGCACTTCGGGCAGGTCTCGTCGAGAAGGACGTCGGGCTTCGCCTCGGCCTTCCCGTCCTTGCTCACCGTGATCTTCCGGGTCGTCTTGCACTCCGGATACCCCGAGCAGGCGAGGAACGCCCCGAAGCGGCCGCGCTTGAGGACCATCGGGCGGCCGCACTTCTGGCACGGCTCGGCCTCGGTCTCGATCGGGTCCGGGGCCGCGGCCTTCACCTTGGCCGCCTTCGCCGCGGCGGCCATCCCGGCGCCCGGGGCCGCGGCCTGGTCGGTCTCGCCCGAGACGCTGCCGACCTCGCGCGTGTTCTTGCACTCGGGATAGCCGGAGCAGGCGAGGAACTGGCCGAACCGCCCCCACTTCAGGACCATCGGCTTGCCGCACTTGTCGCAGACCTGGTCGGTGGGGATCGCCTCGCGCTTGACGTCCCGCATCTCCGTCTTCGCGCGGGCGAGATCGGCCTCGAACTTCGTCTGGAACTCGCGGAGCGCGTCGACCCAGTTGAGATGTCCTTCCTCGATCTGGTCGAGCTCTTCCTCCATGCGCGCGGTGTAGCCGACGTCGACGATGTCGCCGAACGAGGCGACCATCAGATCGTTGACGAGGATGCCGAGCTCGGTCGGCTTGAAGCGGCCCTTGTCCTTGTCGGCGTAGCTGCGGTCGAGGATAGTCGCGATGATCGCCGCGTAGGTCGACGGCCGTCCGATGCCGTTCTCCTCGAGCTCCTTGACGAGGGTCGCTTCCGAGAAGCGCGGCGGCGGCTGCGTGAAGTGCTGGCGCGGCAGGAGTCCCCGGAGATCGAGCGCCTGGCCCACCGCCAGGCGCGGGAGCCGGCGCTCCTCGTCGTCGTCCGAGTCGGCGTCGGCCGGCTGCTGGTCGACCGGCGTGGCGTCCTCGTCCTTTCCTTCGTGGTACACGGCGAGCCAGCCCGCGAACTTCATCACGGAGCCGGTGGCGCGGAAGGTGAACGGCCCCGCGTCGATGTCCGCGCGCGTCGTGTCGAAGACCGCGGATTCCATCTGCGAGGCGACGAAGCGGTTCCAGATGAGCTGGTAGAGGCGGTACTCGTCCCGCCCGAGGAACTCCTTCACCCGGTCGGGTGCGTACTCGAGCGAGGTGGGGCGGATCGCCTCGTGCGCCTCCTGGGCCGACATGGCGGCCTTGTACCGCCGCGGCTGGTCCGGAAGCGACTCCTTTCCGTAGGTCGCGGCGATGTAGCCGCGCACCGCGTCGAGCGCCTCGTCGGAGACGCGCGTCGAGTCGGTGCGCATGTAGGTGATCAATCCCACCGTGCCCGCGTCCCCGATCTCGCGCCCCTCGTAGAGCCCCTGCGCGAGCCGCATCGTCTTCGCGACCGGGAACCCGAGAGCGCGGGCGGCGTCCTGTTGCAGCTTCGAGGTGATGAAGGGCGGGGGCGGGTTCTTCTTCTTCTCCTGCGACTGGAGCTTGGCGACGGTGAACGGCACCGCCATGGGTCCGGAGGCGCGGACCTCGAGGATCTCGGCGGAGGCGCCCTCCTCGACGAGCCGGGCGCTCTCGACGACCCAGCCGAGCGACGCGAGGGCCGCGGTCATCTCGTCCCGGGAGACGATCTCGATCTTCTTCCCGTCCTTGGCGATCAGCTTGGCGCCGAACTGCGGCGCTTCCCCGCCCCACAGCTGCGCGGTGAGCGACCAGTACTCCTTCGGGACGAACGCCGCGATCGCGCGCTCCCGCTCGACGAGGATGCGCAGCGCCACCGACTGCACGCGGCCGGCCGACAGGCCGCGGCGGACCTTGTCCCAAAGCAGCGGGCTGATCTTGTACCCGACGAAGCGGTCGAGGATCCGGCGCGCCTGCTGGGCGTCGACCTTGTTGGCGTCGATGTCCCGTGGGTGCTCGAAGGCGTCGAGGATCGCTTTCTTGGTGATCTCGTTGAACAGGACGCGCTGGAACGTCGCCTCGGTGCTCCCCGCGAGCTCCTCCCTGAGGTGCCAGCAGATCGCCTCCCCCTCGCGGTCCGGGTCGGCCGCGAGGAAGACCGATCCGACCTCTTTCACGGCCTTCTTGAGCTCGGCGAGCGTCTTCTTCTTCTCGGGGAGCGGCGCGTAGGTCGGCGTGAAGTCACGCTCGTCGACGCCGAGCGTCCTCTTGGGAAGGTCGCGCACGTGTCCCATCGAGGCCTTCACGACGAAGTTCCGACCGAGGAACTTGTTGATCGTCTTGGCCTTGGCGGGCGATTCGACGATGACGAGAGATCGAGCCATCGGTTTACTCTTCCCTTCCTCTCACGACCCGGCCGGGCTGCTTCGAGGCCCGGCAACATAGTACCCACCCGGTAGCGGAGCAAGAGACCCACGCAAAACCAAAGCGAATAGGGCCGCCTGCAGTCTCGCGATCCCGAACGGGGCCCGATCGGCCAGAACATCGACGTGGACGGGCCGCGGGTCGTCGAAAAGTGCCAGAACGGCGGCCTCGTCCGGGGCCGCGACGGGGAGCGTCCCCTCGCCGCGTTCCGCCGAAACCGACGGTGCGGGGGTACCGAGCGCACCCCGGTACATCGGGGACAGCTCCTCGACGACCTCCGCCGCATTCTGGACGAGCGTGGCGCCCTGCCGGATCAGACGATGGCACCCCTGCGAGTACGGAGAGCCCACCGGACCCGGCACGGCCATCACTTCGCGCCCCTGGTCGAGCGCGTGCCCCGCGGTGATGAGCGAGCCGGACTTCTCGGTCGCCTCGACCACGATCGTCGCTGCTGAGAGCGCGCTGATCAGACGATTGCGCCGCGGAAAGTTTCCCGCGTGCGGCGGCGTGTCCATCGGGAACTCGCTCAGGAGCGCGCCCGAGGCGCGCATGCGCTCGAAAAGGCGTGCATTTTCAGGCGGATACGTGTGGGACATCCCACACCCGAGCACCGCGACCGTCCGCCCCGCTGCCGCGAGCGCCCCTTCGTGCGCGCAGGCGTCGATGCCCCGCGCGCCGCCGGAGACGATCTCGGCGCCGCGCTCGGCGAGGTCCCGGGCGAGGGTGCGCGCGACCTCGCGGCCGTACGCGGTCGCGCGCCGCGAGCCCACGATCGCCAGGCGCACCGCATCCTGGCGCATCGCGCCGGCGACGTAGAGGAGCAGCGGGGCGTCGGGAAGCTGGGCGATCATCGATGGGTACTCTTCATCCTCTCGCGCTACGATACGCACTCCGTTCCGGACGGCATCCCGCCATTCCGATTCGATCCGGACGGCAAGCGTGGAGCGGGCCGCCGCAATTCCTTCCGCGGTCGGCCCGTCGATTCCGGGAACCTCGCGCCAGCCCGATGCGGGGAGCCGGAATGCGAGCTCAGCGGGATCCCGGTGGAGGTCGAGCGCGCGCCGCGCGCTCACCGGACCGAGACCGGGAAGAAGTTGCAGTGCCAACCAGGGAACGAGACGCTCCGGGGGCATCGAGCTTCACCCTCGGAGGAGGCGGGGACACGCCATCTATGGGAGCGGGGATCCGGGTTGTCAAGAGGAGCGCGGCCGGGCTGGGTTTCCGCGCAGCGACCCGGCTTTCCCTGACCGCGTGCCTGGCCGTCGCGCTCGTGGCAGAGACCGCTCCGCACGCGCCCGCGAGCGCCGCCGAGGACACGCACGCGGCCGCGCGCGCCGCGTACCGCGAGGGCCGGGAGGTGCGGTTCCAGCCGGACGCCGATCCTCGCCGTCCGCTCGCAGTACCCGCGCGGGCGATCGCCGACTTCCTCGAGGTGAGGCGAGAGGGGGATCGCTTCGCGCCGATCTTCGTCAAGGGAGTCAACCTCGGGGCGGCGCTTCCGGGGAAGTACCCGACCGAGTTCCCGGCCGACCTCACGACGTACCTGAGCTGGCTCGACACGATCGCCGATCTCGGCGCCAACACCGTGCGCCTCTACACCTTGCTCCCGCCGGAGTTCTACGCGGCGCTCGCCGCGCACAACGCCCGCGCCTCCGCGCGGAAGCTCTGGCTGATCCAGGGTGTCTGGTCGGAGCTCCCGGACGGGTACGATTTCGAGGACGAGGCGTTCCTCGCCGAGTTCGGCGGCGAGGTCGAGCGGGTGATCGACGCCGTGCACGGCGATCTCGTGCAGCCCGTGCGGCCGGGGCACGCGTCGGGAATCTACGAGGTCGACGCCTCAGCGAGCCTCCTGGCGCTGATCATCGGGCGGGAGTGGGAGCCGTTCGCGGTCAAGGCATTCGACGCGAAGCATCCCGGGATGCATCGCTACGACGGCACGTACCTGCGCGTCGCGTCGGGGACGATGACGGAGACGTTCGTCGCGAAGATGTGCGATCGCGCCGCGGCGTACGAGGCGCGCCGGTACCGGACCGTGCACCCGCTGACGTTCGCGAACTGGCCCACCCTCGACCCGCTGCGTCACGACACCGACGCGAACCGGGACGAGGAGGACGCCTGGAAGGCGAAGCTCGGCATCCCGTTCCCGGAAAGTCTGAAGGACGAGCCGTGGGAAAACGACGCGGTATCGGTCGATGCGACCCACATCGCGCCGACGCCGGCGATGCCCGCGGGGTTCTTCGCCGCCTATCACGTCTACCCGAACTATCCCGACTTCCTCGACCTCGAGCCGGCGCTCGCGGAGGGCCACGACGCGGCCGGTCCCTCGCGCTACGCCGGGTACCTCGAGCGACTGAAGCGGTATCACGGCCGGCAGCCGGTTCTCGTCGCCGAGTTCGGGATCTCGACGAGCCGCGGCATCGCGCACGTGCAGCCCGAGGGATGGAACCACGGGGGGAACGACGAGAGAGCGCAGGGAGAGCTGGTCGGGCGAATGATGGGTGCGATCCGGGAGAAGGGATTCGCCGGGGGCGTGATCTTCGAGCTGATGGACGAGTGGTTCAAGGGGACCTGGTCGACCGCGCCGCTCGACATCCCGGCGGACCGGCGCCGCCTCTGGTTCAACGCGGAGAGCCCCGAGCAGTCGTACGGCCTGATCGCCAACCATCCCGATGCGCCGGTCCGCGTGGACGGCGACCCATCGGACTGGAACGGTCCGGCCTACCTGCGCGCGACGGGAAAGATCCGCCACCGCGGCTGGGGGACGATCGGCGAGGTGAGGGTCAAATCCGACGAGGGGTATCTCTACCTCCTGCTCCGGACGGAAGGCGGACCCGAGCCGCCCGCGCTCGGCACCAGCCTCGCTTACCGGATCGCGATCGACACCTACGATCCGGCGCGCGGCGAGACGCGGCTTCCTCCGCCGGGAGCCGCGACGATCGCGAGCGGCGCCGAGTTCCTCATCGAGCTCGCCGGCCGCGACGCGAGCTTCGTCACCGTGACGGAGCCGTACGAGCCCTACGCCCGGCTCGATTCCGGCGCGATCGTGTCTCCCGCCGGGGGAGCGGGGCGGTTCGTCCATCTGACCTTCGAGACCAATCGGGAGCGGATCGCCCGCGACGGGACGCGTTACCCTGCGATCGCCGTCGATCGCGGCGCGCTCCTGTACGGCACGCTCGACCCGGCGGCCCCGGGGTTCGACACCCGAGCCGACGTCGCGATCGGTGCTTCGACCGGCACCGTGGAGATGCGGATTCCCTGGAGGGTGCTCAACGTGACC
>DATKHQ010000105.1:0-8654 GCA_035510175.1 Candidatus Sulfotelmatobacter sp.
CAGATCGACGAGCGTGGTCCTGTCGTAGAACGGCTCGATCCGCATCCCTTTGGGCAGGATGTGGTCGTTGAGCTCCGCGACCTTCTGGTGGACGCCGTCGAGCACGCGCGACGGGTTCTCCCCGCGCCTCAGGAGCACGAACCCTTCCGTCACGTCGATCTTGTCGCCGTAGCCGATGTTCCCGCGGCGGGGCGTGCTCGACACGACGAGCGTCGCCACGTCGCCGACCGTCACCGGCGTGCCGCCCTCGTTCTTGAGCACGGTCTGGCCGATCTCGCGCGGATCGTGCAGGTATCCCACGCCGCGAATGACCAGCTCCTGATCTCCGTGGCGGATGAATCCTCCGCCGACGTTCTGGTTCGATCGCGCGATCGCTCCGCACAGGTCCTCGAGGGTGAGCCCGTGCGCGGAGAGCGCCGCGGTGTCGACGAGGACGTGGATTTCCTTGAGGAATCCGCCGAAATTGACCACGTCGGCCACGCCGGGGACCTGACGCAGGATCCGCGAGACGGCCCACTCCTGCTCGGAGCGGATCCGCTCCGGCGCGTGACGGTCGCTGACGAGACGGTACTGGTAGATCTCGCCGAGAGGTGTGTCGTCGGGCGCCAGCTCCGGCTGCACGCCCTCCGGAAGATCGGCCTCCTGCATCTTCTCCGTGACGATCGTGCGTGCGCGGAATCCGTCGACGCCGTCGTCGAACACGAGCCAGATGCGCGACAGGCCGAACAGGCTCTCGCTGCGCATCTCGATCATGCCCTGCGTCCCGTTGAGCACGCGCTCGAGCGGGATCGTGACCTGGCGCTCGACCTCCTCGGGCGCCTGGCCCGGCATCTGGGCGATGACCATGACCTGCATGTTGGTCACGTCGGGGAACGCCTCGATCGCGGTGCTGCGGTAGGCGGCGACGCCGTAGGCCGCGATGCCGGCGACCGCCGCCAGGACGGGGAGACGGCGATGCACGCAGAGGCGGATGAGGGAGGAGAGCAAGGGGCCCGCCGGGCTAGAGGAGCTGCTCGGCCGCGCCGTCGAGGAGCAGCGCCCCGGAGACGACGACGCGGTCGCCGGGGCCGAGCCCCGACACCACCTGCACGCGCCCGTCGATCGGCTTGCCGACGACGACGCTCCGCCGCTCGAAAGTGTCGTCCGCCGTGGCCACGTAGACGACCGTCTCGGTTCCTCCGCGGATCAGGACCGCCTCGGAGGGGAGCGTCGTCGCGCGCACCCGGGTCTTGATCCGCGCGCGGCCGAAGGTCCCCGGGCGCAGTCCCGGCGGGGGCGCATCGAGCACTACGCGCACCGACGCCGTGCGGAGCGCGTCGGAGACCACCGACCCGACCGACACGACGCGCCCCGCAAGCGGCGCCGGCGACGCACCGAATTCGAGCTCCGCCGCGTCGCCCTCCGCGACGGTGACCACGTCGCGGGCGGGGACATCGGCAACGATCCACGTCGCGCTGGGATCGCCGATCTCGATCAGGGGATCGCCGCCCGGCTCGACGGCCGAGCCGACCGACGCGCGCACCCCAAGAACCGAGCCGGCGATCGGCGAGCGCATCACGAGAGTGGCGCCGTGGCCCTCGCCGATCAGGCCGGCGGTGGCCTCCGCGCGCTCGACCTCGGCCTGGGCCTCGGAGAGGCGGGCCTGGGCCTCGACGCGCTCGCGCTCGATGCCGACCCCGGCCTGCATCATCCGGTCTTCCCGGTCGGCGGCCGCCTGGGCCTCGGTCAGCGCGGCGCGGGCGGCCGCCAGGGCCGTCCGCGCCGCCGCAGCCTCGGGGGAGGCCAGTGTCAGCAGGGGATCTCCGGCACGGACGCGATCCCCCGCCTTCACGGCGAGAGAGACCACGCGACCCGCCACCGGCGCGCCGACGCGCGAAAGCGCGGTCTCGCGGAACTCCACCCTCGCGGGAACGCGGAGCTCGAGCGCGGCGCTGACGTCCTCGACGGAGGCCGTCCGGATGTAGTCGAGCGAAGCCTTCGGGAGCCGGATGACGCCCGCTCCCGCCGCGGCAGGGGCCTCGGCGGTCGCAACGGGCCGGCTCGTCCCGAGGGAGGACGTGCACCCACGGCCGGCCAACGCCGTCACCGAAGCACACGCCAGGACGATTCGGGAGACCGAGTTCCTCATCATGCGCATCCCGATTGCAATGGCCTTGCCGCAGCGTCGCCGTGGAAGGCGAACGCCGCGATTCCGGGCCGGACCGCGCTGTGGCGGCACGAGGACGAGGACGGACCGTTGGCATTTCTGCCACACCTGGTACATGCTTTCCCCGCTCCCGGGGGGCGATCGGGAGTCACGATGCGGGTTTCGGCGAAGCTGACCCTCGGGATCAGCGGGGTCACGCTCCTGATCGCCGGCGTCCACGGCTGGCGCCAGATGGTTCAGGAGCGGCGGGACCTCCGCGGGGCGGTCGACCGCGAGATCCGGACGCTCGGAAATGCGTGCCAGGTCTCGTTCGAGCACGCGCTCCGCGACCAGCAGTTCACGGACATCCAGGGGGCGCTCGACTCTCTCGAAGGGATCGCCCCGGACCTCGACCTCTTCGTGTTCGCCCCCGGGGGCGCGCTGCGCGCGCAGTCGGCCGGGAGCCAGGAGGAGGACGTCCTGCACCGCTTCGCGTCACAGGCGTCGACCCAGCGCGCCCCGATCCTCGAGATCGACACCGACATCCGGTGGCGGGCGACCCTGGGCCTTCCGCTGATCGACGACAACGGGCACGACATCGGCGCGATCGTCGCGGTGAAGCCCCTCGCCGAGGTGCGGCGCGACCTTCACGACACCCGCCGCGCCATCCTGATCTCGCTCGTGGCCCTGGTCGTCGCGGTCACGGGGGCGCAGGCGCTGCTCGGCACGATCTGGGTCACGCGGCCGCTCACCCGGATGGCCGCCGAGATGCAGAAGCTGCGCGCGGGGGAGCCCGCGGCGCGGGTCGGAACGCGGCGCAACGACGAGGTCGGCCGTCTCGCGGAGGAGTTCGACGCGCTCGCCGGGGACCTCCGCGTCGCCCACGAGCGGATCGCCCGCGAGGTCGAGACCCGGATCGCCATCGAACAGGGGCTCCAGCGGGTCGACAAGCTCGCGACGATAGGTCAGCTGTCGGCGGGGCTGGCGCACGAAATCGGCTCGCCCCTCCAGATCTTGAGTGGCCGCGCGCGCGCCTTGCTCACGCACGACCTGCGCCCGGAGGAGGTCCGCAAGAACGCCTCGATCCTCGCCGAGCAAGCCGACCGGATCGCGCGCATCGTCGAGCGGCTCCTCGACATCTCGCGCCGCCGCCCCTCGGCGTTCGCACCGATCGACCTGGCGGTGCCGGTGCGGGCGATCTTCGACCTCGTGGAGCCCTCCGCCCGGCGGCGCGGAATCGCGCTCACGGTCGTCACCGACGGACGGATCCCGCCGGTCGTCGCCGACATCGACCAGATCCAGCAGGTCGTCCTGAACGTCCTCAAGAACGCGCTCGCCGCGACGCCGGAAGGCGGACGGATCACCTTGCGCCTGTCCTCGAGCGCGATCGATTCCGCGAACGGCCGGGTTGCCGCCGTGCGGCTCGCCGTCGAGGACGACGGGTGCGGCATGAGCGAGGAGATCCGGGCCCGGCTGTTCGAGCCGTTTTTCACCACGCGCGCCGCACAGGGAGGGACCGGTCTCGGCCTTCCCGTCGTGCGCGCCATCGTCCAGGCACACGGAGGCGGGATGAGCGTCGCATCGACGGAGGGGGCGGGGACGCGGGTCACGATCGATCTTCCGGTCGCGGGAGCGCGGGCATGACGCGGCCCCGCGCGCGCCTGCTCGTCCTCGACGACGACCCCGAGGTGGTCTCCTATCTCAGCGAGGAGCTCGTCCGCGAGGGGTACGACGTCGTGGAAGCGACCTCGCCGGACGAGGCGATCCGCCGGATCGAGGAGACGGCCTTCGACGTCGTCATCTCCGACGTGGAGATGCCCGGGATGCGGGGCACCGAGCTCATGGCCGCCATCCAGGCGCGGCGGCCGGACCAGATGGTCATCCTCATCACGGCGTTCGGGAGCATCGACCTCGCCGTGAGCTCGATCCAGTCCGGCGCGGCCGATTTCGTGACCAAGCCGTTCCGGATCGAGGTGCTCTGCCTGGCGATCGAGCGGACCTTGCGCGCGCGCCAGATGCGGCACGAGATCATCCGCCTCCGGGAGCGGCTCGGCGGTGAGGCCGCCCCCAAGCTCGTCGCGGAAAGCCCCGCGATGATGCGCGCGGTCGAGCTGGCGCGCCGGGCCGCGCGCAGCGACGCCACGGTCCTGCTCACCGGCGAGAGCGGCACCGGCAAGGGCGAGCTCGCCCGCATCGTCCACGAGGCCGGCCCGCGCAGCTCCCAGCCGTTCGTGCGCGCCAACGCCGCGGCGCTCCCGCCGACGCTCGTCGAGGCGGAGCTGTTCGGCGTGCGGCGCGGCGCCTACACCGACGCCAAGGAGGACCGCAAGGGGCTGTTCGCCGCGGCCGAGCGGGGCACCCTCTTTCTCGACGAGATCGGAGAGCTGCCGGCCGAGGCGCAGGCGAAGCTCCTGCACGTCCTCGAATCGGGGCGGATCCGCCCGGTCGGCGCCACCGACGAGATCGAGGTCCACGCGCGCATCGTCGCCGCGACCAACCAGCCCCTCGAGGTGTCGATGCGGGAGGGGCGCTTTCGCGCCGATCTGTTCTACCGGCTCAACGTGATCCGGATCGAGGTGCCGCCCCTGCGCGAGCGGCGGGAGGACCTCGTCCCCCTCGTCGACCGGCTCGTCGAGCGGGCGTGCGCCCGCTTCAACCGTCCGCTCGTCGGGATCTCCACGGGCGCGCTCCGCCGCCTCCTCGCGCACGACTGGCCGGGAAACGTCCGCGAGCTGGCGAACACGATCGAGCGCGCGGTCGCGCTGACGGATCACGACACGATCGTCCCCGAGGACCTCTCAGGCCTCCCGGCGCCGGACACCGAGGCGGACGCCGACAGGCTGGGAGCCGCGGCGCGCGCGGGGCTCACGCTCGCCGCCTTCGGACGGAGCTACGCCCGGCGCGTCCTCGAGCTGCACGGCGGGAACAAGGCGGCCGCGGCCCGCGCGCTCGACATCGACCGCCGGACCCTCTATCGCATGCTCGACGACGAGGCGGGAAGCCTCGCGGAGGAGCCGGCCCCCGAGAGCTAGCACCGGGGAGATTCGTCAGGGCAAGGCGCCGGGAACGAGGCGCTCGCACGCGGCGAGCTGGCGGCGCCACGGCTCGCCCTCGGAGGTGTCGCGCCGCAGGGTCTCGAGCTGCGGCGCGTCGCAGCCGAGCCGGTAGAGGCCGAAGCGCGTTCCGCTCCCGGGAATCGCCGCAGCGCGGGCCGCGGCCACGTCGGCGTCGATCTCCGAGCGGAGATACGCGCGGTGCGCCGCTCGCGCCGCCCTCGCCGCCTCGAGCAAGCCGGGGGGCGCGCCGTCCCCGAGCATCGCCGACAGCGAGCCGGGCGGGACGTCGACGAGCGCGCCGATCTCGCGGTCGGACATCGTGCGCCCGTAGCGCAGGAAGAACTCCATCGACGGCCGGTCGTCCGTGATCCGGTCGGCGCCCGCCGACCAACGGGCGATCCCGTCCCGGTCGAGCAGGTACGTCCCGAGCAGGGCCTCGGGGGTCTCGAGATACGCGGCGGCGAGGTTGGCGCGCGTCGCGGGATCGGCGTACGCCGCCAGAAGGCGGGACGGGTCGAGGTGCAGCGGCGCCTCGCTTCCGATGAGGACGGCGTCTCGGATCGAGGGGAGCCAGAGCGCGGCATGCGGAAATGCGTCGAGGAAGGTGCGCGCCACGGCCCGGGCCGACGCCTCGCTCTGCGCGTGCAGCGGCAGCCACTGCGCGAGGACCCCGCCCGGTGCGAGCCGCCGCTTGCAGAGCTCGTAGAAGTCCAGCGTGTAGAGGTGGACCGATCCGGCGACGACCGGTGGCGGCGGCTCGAGCGTGATCAGCGCATAGCGGAGCGGCGTCGTCGCGAGGTGGTGCCGCCCGTCGGCGCGGGCGAGGCGCACCTTCGGATTCTCCGCGACCCCCTCGTTCTCTCTCCGGAACACCGGCAGCGCGCCGAGCACCGCCCCCGAAAGGTCGATCGCGTCGACCGCGTCGACGGTCCGGTGGGAGGCGACCGCGGCGAGCGTGATCCCGGTCCCGACGCACACGACGAGGGCGCGTCCGGGGGGAGCATGGAGCGCCGGAAGGTGCCCCTCCGCCGCCATGTACCTCCAGACCGGCTTGACCGTCGCTGTCATCGCGATGCCGTTGACGATCATGCTCTTCGCGTCCGGGTCCTTGAAGCCATAGCTGCGCCTGACGACCGAGACCGTGTCGTTCGCGCCCTCGGCGAAGTAGAGGCGCTGCGAGGCGTCCTCGCCGTCGCGCGCCGGCCGCGAGAACGCCGCTGCGAGACGCGTCGGCGTTGCCGCGGCGGCGAGGAGGCACGCCCCCAGCACGGCGATCGCCGCGGCCCGTGCCGCGCGCCCGCGGGGGAGCGCGGCGGCGGCGACGGCGCCGCCCGCAGCCCCGATCGCGGCGAGCAGCGCCAGCGCGCGCGAGGCCCCGAGCGACGGCATCAGAAGGAGCGCCGCGGCCAGCGCGCCGGTGATCGCCCCGGCGGTGTTCGCCGCGTAGAGGCGGCCGATCCCGGAGGCCGCCCGGCCCGGTGCGGCGACGTAGAGGCCGATCGCGAGAGGGAAGGCGAGCCCCGACGCGAGGGTGGGCGGGAGCACGACCGGAGTCGCCCTCAGAAGACCGTTCCAGAGGAAGGCCCCGAACCCGGATCCCTCCGCGGCGGGCCGGAGGACCCAGGGTAGCCAGGCGACGCTCGCGGCGACCCAGGCCGCGCCGAGGATCTGCGCCCACGCCAGCATGGCGAGCACGCGCGGGGACGCACGCTCGTGGCGGCCCGCGAGCGCAGCCCCGGCAACGATGCCGAGCAGGAGGAGCGCGAGCATGAGGCTGAACGAGTAGGCGTACGAGCGCAGCGGCACCGCCAGCAGGCGCGTCCAGATGACCTCGTACCCGAGCGCTGCGATCCCGCAGGACGCGGCGCACGCGAGGGCAACGCCGGGAGCCGCCACGTCCCCGGCCCGGGCCGGGGCGCTCGCTCGCGTGCGCGCCGGGTCGGCGGCGGGCAAGCCGCGGCCGGCGGCAATCGCCGCGCCGGAGGCCGCAAGGGAGAGCGCCGCGCCGAGGTACCCCGTCTCCGAGATTCCGAGGGCCTCGAACAGCACGAATCCCGCCACCGCGGCGCCCACCGCAGCTCCCAGCGTATTGATCGCGTACAGCCGGGCCACCGGCGTCACGATCCGCGATGCCTCGTCGACGGCGTATCGCGCGATCGCCGGAAGCGTTCCCCCCATCAGCGTCGCCGGCGGAAGCACGATCGCCGCGACGATCCCCGCGGTCACGAGATCTCCGAGCGCCCCCGGTCCGCAGGCGCGCACGGGGGCGAGGAGGACGTCGCGTCCGTGGGCGAGGAGGGCGACCGCGGCGGCGCTCGTGAGGCCGGCGCCGGCTTCCAGGAGCGCGTACAGCCGGAGCGGGCGGCGGGCCCGGTCGGCCCAGGGCCCCGCGGCCGCGGCCCCGGCGGCGAGGCCTCCGAGGAAGAGCGCCAGCGTCAGGGAGGTCGCGGTCGCCTCGGTGCCCGCGTAGAGCCCGACCAGGCGTCGGACCACCGTCTCGAGGATCAAGCAGGCGGCACCCGAGACGAAGAACAACGCGAATACGAGCGGCACGCGGAATTCTAGGTCGAAGCCAGGCCCCCCGCCGCCGCGTATTCCCCTCCGCTCGGATCGTCGTATATTCGTGGGTCCCTTCCCGACGGGCGCCGCAAGGCGGGGGGCCGAGGATCCGGATGTCCGAATACCTGGGGCACATGTTCAACGTCTACGCCGATCCGTTCGGATGGGCGACGCTCGCGAAGATACTCGTGATCATCCTGATCGTGACCGCCGTGCGCTCGATGAGCATCGCGGGCCTCGGCTACCTCTTCTGGTGGAAGCTGTTCGCGAAGGCCCTCCAGCACCGCCGGATCCAGCAGCGCATCCCGTCGGCCGCCCGGCTGTGGAACGAGCTGAGGTGGTCGTTGTCGACGTTCGTGGTGTACACGCTGCTCGGGTTCGGCTCCTACTTCCTGTGGAAGATGGGGTTCACGCGGATCTACCCGAAGATCGCCGACCACGGCTGGGGGTACTTCGCGCTCTCCGTCGTCCTCATGGTGATCCTCCACGACGCCTACTTTTACTGGACGCACCGGTTCCTCCACCTAAAGCCCGTCTTCAGGCGCATCCACAGGGTCCACCACGAATCGCTCAATCCCTCGCCCTGGGCGGCGTTCGCGTTCCACCCGATCGAAGCGGCGATCTCGTTCGGCATCCTGCCGCTGATCGTGGTCGTGATGCCGTGCCACATGGCCGCGGTGAACCTCTTCCTTCTCTACATGACGGCACTCAACGTGGCGGGGCACCTCGGCTACGAGCTCTTCTGGAGGGGGTTCACCACGCACTGGCTCTTCGGGTGGCACAACACCTCGACCCACCACAACATGCATCACAGCAAGGTGCACTGTAACTACGGGCTCTACTTCAACGTCTGGGACCGCCTGATGCGGACGAACCACCGCGCCTACCACGACACCTACGAGGCGGTCCTGGCG
>DATKHQ010000106.1:0-2902 GCA_035510175.1 Candidatus Sulfotelmatobacter sp.
GGCGTGACCACCGGAGCGATCGCGACCCACGCGCCCGAGCGCCTCACGGCCGTCGAGCTCGAGAAGGGGGTGTTCGTCGCGGCGGGGCTGTTCACGAAGGAGAACCAGGGCGTCCTGGAGGATCCCGCGCTGACGGTCCGCCTCGACGACGCGAAGAACTTCCTGAGGCTGACGCACGAGCGGTTCGACGTCATCACCTCGCATCCCAACTTCCCCTCCCTGAGCGGCTCGGGCACCCTCTACAGCGCCGACTTTCTCGCGCTGTGCCGGAGCCGGCTCGCCCCCGGGGGCGTGATGCTCCACTGGTCGCCGCTGTCGCGGATGCGCCCCGCCGACGTGCGAACCGCGGTCGCGTCGTTCCTCGCGGTGTTCCCGCACGCGCGCTTCTACTGCGTCGGGTTGACCCTGATGATGCTCGGCCGGGAGGAGCCTTTCCCTCCCGTCGACGTGGGCGCGCTGAGCGAGCGCGCCGGAGCGCCGCGCGTCGCGGCGAGCCTTCTCGACGTGGGCGTGCGCGGACCGATCGAGTCGATGGCGTACTACGAGTTCGACGAGGGCGAGGCGCGCCTGCTCGCCGGAGACGCCGTGCCGAGCACCGACGACCGGCCCCGGGTCGAGTTCGACGCGCCGCGCGGGCTGTTCGAGGCCACGGTGGACGCCAACCTCCGTGCGATCGAGAGCGTGCGCCCGACCCGCGAGGAGCGGGCGCGCCGCCTCGGCCTCGAGGGGGACGCGCGCGGCTCCTACCTCGCGCTCGCCGCCGCCTACGACGACGCACGCCACGCGGAGGCCCTCTTCGGCGAGGGGAACACCGACGAGGCGTACCGCATCCTGATCCCGGTCGCGGACTCCGGGCAGCGCTACGGGCGCTACCTCGTCTCCGAGCACGCGGTGGCCGAGGGCATCTTCGCCGAATCGGGCGGGCGCATCGCCGACGCCAACGAGCGGTTCGCGCTGGCGCTCCGGTACGATCCCGATCGCCTCGACGCCCTGGTCGGCGCCGGATACACCGACTTCTTCCTCGGCCGTCCGGCCGAGGCCGAGCTTCTCCTCACCAGGGCCGCGACCCTCTACCCGCGATCCGCGGGGGCGCTCTACCGTCTGGCGGCGCTCCGGGAGTCGCAGTCCCGATGGGCGGAAGCCGAGTCGCTTCTCGCGCGCGCGATCGCGCTGCGGCCGGACCTCGCGACGCCGCACGCGCTGCTCGGGTCGCTCCGGCTGGCGGCGAAGCGGCCGGAGGACGCGCTCGAAGCACTCGACACCGCGATCCGCCTGGGGGACCGGAGCGAGGGGGCCGTTTCGGGGCGGGCGGAAGCGCTCCTGGCCCTCGGCCGGACGCGCGAGGCGTTCGATGCGGCCAAGGACGCCGCATTGCTGTATCCGCGCTCCCGGTCGACGCTCGAGTTGCTCGCCTCGTGCGCCGACGCGCTCGGGAATCGCAGGGAAGCCGCCGACACCCGCATCCGGATCCGGGATCTCGACCCGCACGACGCACCCGCGGGCGCCGGCAAGACGCGATGACCGGCCGGGAGCCGGACCGCCGCTCCTTCGCGCGCTCTCTCGCGGTGCTGCTGGTCGCGGGTGGGGTCGTCCGGGCCCTCTACGTCGCCTTGCAGCCGCAATTCGATCCGGCGTTCGCGCGCCCTCTTCTCGACGGCGCGGTCTACATCGAGATGGCGCGTGCCGGCGGTCCGCCCGCGGGAGTCTTCTACCTCCCGCCCCTTTATCCGTGGCTTCTCGCCGCGCTGTGGAAGGTCGCCCCGGAGCGCTTCGGCCTGCTTTACCTGATCCAGCAACTCCTCGTGGTCGGGACCGCGGGCCTGCTCGCGCTCGTGGCGCGAAGGACCGCGGGACACCTCGCCGGACTCCTGACCGCGGCGTGCGTCCTCCTCTATCATCCGCCGATGTTCTTCGCCTCCTGTCCGCTCGGAGAGTCCGTCGCGATGCTCCTGCTCGCGGCGGCCATCGTGCTCTCCGAGGGACCGGGAGATCGGCGGGGCGCCGCCGCGGGCGGCGTGATCGGCCTCGCGTCCCTCGTCCGGCCGAACTTCCTCCCCGTCGCTGGACTCTGGGCGCTCGGGGATGCGGCGCGGCGCCGCACGCTCCGCGCCGTGTTGCTCGCGGCGATGACGCTCGTCGCACTCGCCCCGGCGCTCCTCCACAACGCGCGCGCGAGCGGGCGCCTCGTGCCGGTCTCGGCGAACGGCGGCGTCGTGTTCTGGCTCGGAAACGCTCCGGGGGCGGTCGGGCTGTACACGCCGGCTCCCGGCTTCTCGGGGAGCCTCGCGAGCCAGCAGTCGGAGGCGATCGCCGAGGCCGGCGCGCGCGCGGGACGCGCCCTCGATCCGGTCGAGGCCGACGCGTTCTGGTGGCGCGAGGGGATCAGGACGCGACTCGCGGATGCGGCCGGGACCGTCCGTCTGGTCTTTTGGCGTGTCCTGCTCACGCTCGACAACGCCGAGCACGGCCTCGATTACGCCCCGATGCTCGATACGAACCCGATCCGGAGGCTGGCCCCCCTCCCGTTCGCCGCGATTCTCGCTCTGGCGGTGTTCGCCGTCGTGGCGTTCGGCCCGGCGTTTTCCGGCGGCACGGCCCTCTGGGGGGGCGTGATCGTCGCTGCCCTCGCTCCGATCGCGTTCTACGTCTCGAGCCGGCACAGGCTCCCTCTCGCGGAGCTCCTGTGCGTGCCCGCCGGCATCGGCGCCGCGTCGCTCCTCACGCGCACGGTCACGCCGGCCTCGTGGCGCGGGCGGGCCGCGATCTCCGCGGGACTCCTCGCGGCGTGCCTCTCCGCCGGCGTCCCGTCGGGAGACCTGATCGCACCCGAGCGCTCGTCCGCGCTGGCGACGCTCGCGGACGTCTGGCGGCACGCCGGCGATCTGGGCAAGGCCGAGTCGGT
>DATKHQ010000107.1:0-7417 GCA_035510175.1 Candidatus Sulfotelmatobacter sp.
GGGGCACCAGCCGATCCTCCAGCCCGGCCAATCGTTCGAGTACACCTCGGCCTGCCCGCTGTCGACCTCGTTCGGCGTCATGCAAGGGTCCTATCAGATGGTCACCCCGGAGGGCGACCACTTCGACATCGCGATCGCGCCGTTCTCTCTCCACGAGCCTTACGCGGTGAATTGAGGCGCAGTCGTAGCGACATCGCCGGCCGCGTCCGGCAAGGAGATCCCATGAAGCGTTTTCTCGTCCCGCTCGTCCTGGCCGCGTTCGTCGGCGGCGGCGTCGCGCACGCCGCCGATCCCGAGCTGAAAACCGACGACGACAAGACCCTCTACGCCCTCGGTATGGTCATCGCCAACCAGCTCGCCGCGTTCAAGCTGACT
The DNA here is from genome assembly GCA_035510175.1 of Candidatus Sulfotelmatobacter sp. Classification (GTDB taxonomy): domain Bacteria; phylum Acidobacteriota; class Polarisedimenticolia; order Polarisedimenticolales; family DASRJG01; genus DASRJG01. Next base: position 376 of record DATKHQ010000107.1, read on the forward strand.
CCCGCCGAGCTCGATCTGGTCAAGGCGGGGCTTTCGGACGGCGTCGCGGGAAAGACCGGGAAGGTCGACCTCGAGACGTTCGGGCCGAAGATCCAGCCGCTGGCCCAGCAGCGCCGCGCCGCCGGGGCCGCGGAGGAGAAGAAGAAGGGGAAGGAGTACCTCGACAAGATCGCCGCGAATTCGAAGATCAAGAAGCTCGACGCCGGCATCCTCCTCGAGACGGTCGCCGAGGGGACCGGCGCGTCGCCCACCGCCACGGACAACGTCAAGGTCAACTACAAGGGGACGACGATCGACGGCCACGTCTTCGATTCCTCGGAGAAGCACGGCGGCCCCGCCACGTTCAAGCTCGATCAGGTCGTCAAGTGCTGGAGCCAGGGGCTCCAGTTCATGAAGGTCGGCGGAAAGGCAAAGCTCTACTGTCCCTCGGACGCCGCGTACGGCGACCGCGGGCAGGGCGCCGACATCCCGCCGGGAGCGACGCTGGTCTTCGATGTCGAGCTTCTCGAGATCGTCAAATAGCCGGACTGATCGTTCGAAGCGAAAGAAAAAGGGGCGCCGCGAGGCGCCCCTTTTTTCGTGTCGCGGCATCGCAATGCCGCCGCGCCGGCGTCCGCGCTCAGCGCTCCTGCCGGAGCAGCATCGTCGTCGGATCGAGGGCGAGCGCCAGGTCGCGCACGTCGGGATTGTCGTGGTCCTTGAGCACCCTGAGATGCACGGCCTTGCCGTCGGCGGCCATGTGGACGATCACGGCAAACGCTTCCGCGAGGTGGGCGACCGGCTCGGGGATGCCCCGGTCGTCGCGCGGGTCGGTGTGGTGCGTGTGCGCCGTCATCCAGAACTCGCACTTCAACTGCTCCGCAATGGCGGCGAGCGCCTGGACATCCTCGAGGCTCGCCTGGGCGAACTCGTACCCGTCCATCACGATCGCGACCGGGACGAAGCCCATCACCTCGCGCAGCATCGCGATGTGCGCGCGCAGGTGCTCGACCGAGAAGGTGTCCTTGAGGTATGCCTTGATGTGCCGGTGCGTCTCGATCTCGCGCCGGACCTCCTGCGCGTCCTCGAGACCGGTCGATTCCGCGAGGTCGTGGAAGATCTCGTCGTAGTACTCGCGCACGTGGTCGATCGTGCGGCCGATCGTGACGTGCAGCACGCGGCGGCCGCGCATGAGGTCGTCGAGGGCGATGTCGACGAGGAACGCCGTCTTGCCGACGCCGTGACGGGCGACCACCACGCCGAGGTTCCCCGCGCCGAGGCCTCCGTGGATCGAGCCCTCGAAGACACGGAGCGGGCTGCGGTCGGTGAGTTCTTTCAAGAGCATCGTCTTTACTCCTCGTCGTCCTTGGGTCCGGTCCCGTACTTCTTCACCAGCTCCTGCGCCACCTCGGCGGGGACGGGAGCATACCGCGCGAACTCCATGGTGTACTCGGCCTTCCCCTGGGAGGACGAGCGCAGATCGGTCGAGTAGCCGAACATCTCCGCGAGCGGGACGTCGGCCTCGACGCGCACGAACCCTTCCTGCTCGGTCGTGCCGACGATGATGCCCCGGCGCTGCATGATCGTCCGGACGAAGGCACCCTGGAACTCCGTCGGACCCTCGACCGCGACCTTCATGATCGGCTCCAGGATCGCGGGCTTGGCGCTCCCGTAGACCTCGCGGAAGGCGCCGCGGGCCGCTGCCTGGAAGGCGTTGTCCGACGAGTCGACCGCGTGGGCCGCGCCGTCGTTGAGCACGATGCGCAGGTTGGTGACCGGGAAGCCGATGAGGCGCCCCTTCTTGAGCATCGAGCGGAAGCCCTTCTCGACCGAGGCGATGAACTCCGACGGGATCGACCCGCCGAAGACGTCGTTGACGAACTCGAAATCGCCGTCCGGATACGGCTCGAAGTACCCGGCGACGCGCCCGTACTGCCCCGAGCCTCCGGTCTGCTTCTTGTGGAGGTAGTTGTACTCGGCCTTGCGCGTGACCGCCTCGCGGTACGCGACCTGGGGGGCTCCGGTGTCGACCTCGGCGTTGTACTCGCGCTTCATCCGCTCGACGTAGACGTCGAGGTGCAGCTCGCCCATGCCCGAAATGACGGTCTCGCCGGACTCCTCGTCCACTCGGGCGTGGAAGGTCGGGTCTTCTTTGGTGAATCGCTGGAGCGCCTTCGCGACGTTGGCCTGGGCTTTCTTGTCCTTCGGCTTTATCGTCAGGTGGATGACCGGGGCCGGGACGTGCATCGAGGTCATCGCGTACCGGACCTTGTCCGAGGTGAAGGTGTCGCCGGAGGCGCAGTCGATGCCGAACAGCGCGACGATGTCTCCCGTCCCCGACTCGGTGATGTCCTCCATCTCGTCGGCGTGCATGCGCGCGAGGCGGCCGACGCGGACGTCGCGGCCGGTGCGCGCGTTGACGATCGTGTCGCCCTTCTTCAGCTTCCCCTGGTAGACGCGCAGGTAGGTGAGCTGGCCGAATCGCCCCTCCTCGAGCTTGAACGCGAGGGCGACGAGCGGTTTCTCGGGGTTCGCCTCGAGGAGCACCTTCGCCTCGTCCTTCTCCAGGTCGAGGGCGACGTTTTCGACCTCGGTCGGGTCGGGGAGGAAGTAGGTGACGGCGTCGAGGAGCGGCTGCACCGCCTTGTTCTTGTAGGCGCTGCCGACGAAGACGGGGGTCAGCGCCAGGGAGATCGTCCCCTTGCGCACGGCCGCGCGGATCAGCTCGGGGGTCGCGCGATCCTCGAGGATCGCCTCCATCAGCTCGTCCGAGTACATCGAGACGGCGTCGAGCATCGCGGCGCGCCGGGTCTCCGCCTCGGCGCGGAGGTCGTCCGGGATCTCCTCGACGCGGCGGATCTCGCCGTTGTCGCCGTCGAAGTAGAGCGCCTTCATCTCGATGAGATCGACCACGCCGCGGAAGTCCGCCTCCAGGCCGATCGGAATCTGCATGAGCACCGCGTTGTGCTTGAGCTTCTCGCGGAGCTGCTCGGTCACGCGATAGGGGTTCGCGCCCGAGCGGTCGGACTTGTTCACGAACGCCAGGCGCGGCACGCCGTAGCGGCGCATCTGGCGGTCGACCGTCATCGACTGCGACTGCACTCCGGCGACGGCGCACAGCACCAGGACGGCGCCGTCGAGGACGCGCAGCGAGCGCTCGACCTCGATCGTGAAGTCCACGTGCCCCGGCGTGTCGATGATGTTGATGTGGTGGCCGGCCCACTCGCAGTGCGTCGCGGCGGATTGGATCGTGATGCCGCGCTCGCGCTCGAGCTCCATGAAGTCCATCTTCGCGCCGACGCCGTCCTTCCCCTTGACGTCGTGGATGACGCGCACGCGCTGCGTGTAGAAGAGGATCCGCTCCGTGAGCGTCGTCTTCCCGGAGTCGATGTGGGCGCTGATGCCGATGTTGCGGACGAGCTTGAGATCCGTCGTTGCCATACAACCTCTCTTGTGCTTCCGGGACCTGGCGAACGCGGCACTCTAGCAAACATGGGGACATCCTGCTTTTTCGCGAGTCTAGTCCACTTCTTCTTCTGAGGTTTCCCGGATATCGCTTCCGGGCGACGAAGGGGACTAGACTCGTGAAAAAGCGGATTGTCCCCAGCTGTGCGAGGGGAGCACGTACGCGGGAGTCAACGACAGGAGGCGGTCGAGCGCGGGCTTGAACTCACGCGCGTACGTGGCTTGCCCCTCGGGAGTCTGGGGCGCCCACCTCGCAGGGGCGGGCATGATCCCGCCGTCTCGCGTGCCGATCATCGCGTCCGCGAATACGAGCGCGCGAGGGCCGGCAAGGAAGTATGCGGTTTCCCCGGGTGACAGGCCGGGGATGGGGTGGGCCTCGACGTCGGTGGGCAACCGGAAGCTCTCGAGCACGGCCGTCAGCCGGCACGAAACGCCGCGCTCGATCGCGGCGGCGCCGACGACGTCCACGCGGGTCCCCGTGGCGCCATAACGCTCGCGCACGGCGTCGGCGCCGCGCCCGTGATCGACGCATCCGACCAGCACCGTGATCCCGCCACCGATCCGGGCGACGTCGCGATCGAGCGCCCCCCAGAATCGCTCCGCGTTGGTCGCATCGGAGGGCACGAGCGGATCGATGAGGACGATCCCGCCCCGGCTCTCGTAGTAGACCGAGCCGACGTCCCTCGGCCACCCGTCCGGCCGGTCGGCCTCCGGCGTCCAGGCGGGATGCGGACAGGTCCACCGCCACAGCCCTTCGGCGATCTTGTCGACCTTCATGCCCCGGTCGCGGCCTTCGGTGCGGCCTGCACGGCCTGGAGCATCTCCTCGACGGCCCCCGCCGTGTCGGCCCGGCCGCCGAACGTCGCGAGCCCCTCGCCGACCGCCTCCACCGTGCGCATCAGGAAGTCGGTCCGTCCGATGGCGTACCCCATGTGCCCGACGCGGAAGTACTCGGCGCGCATCCTCGTGTGGAGGCCTCCGGCGACGAGGACGCCGCGCTCCGCGATCCGCCCGACGAGCGACGCGTCGACCCCCGAAGGGAATCTCAGCGCGGACAGCGTGTTCGCGCGCAGCTCGGCCCGCGCCGGTATCGGGAGCAGCCCGAGCCGCTTCCACGCGGCCCCGAGCGCTGCTGCGGCTCGCGCATGCCGCGCGACCCGCGCCTCGATCCCGTCCTCGAGGATCTCGCGCAGCCCGACCGCGAGCGCGACGACGAGGTTGGTCGGTGGCGTCGCGAAGTACGAGGGCTTGCGCGCCTCGTACGCCTGCATGATCGGCCGCCACGAGTTCCAGTCGAGTGACAGCGGCGGCGGCGACTTCCGCGCCTCGCGCGCGGCCAGCGCACGCTCGCTCGCGACCAGCAGTCCGAGCCCCGAGGGCAATCCCAGCGCCTTCTGGGACGCGGTGAGGTAGACGTCCGCCCCCCACGCCTCCATCTCGAATGTCTCCCCCGCCGTCGCGCACACGCCGTCGAAGATCGACAGCGCGCCGCGCTCGCGGGCCAACCGTGCGAGCGGCTCGGGGTCGAGCCTCACGCCCGTCGAGGTGTCGACGTGCGTCGCGAAGAGCGCCTTCGCCGTCCGCCCGGCCCGCGCGAGATCGTCGAACGCGCCCGCGGCGCGACTGGCGTTCGGGGCCTCGCCGGGGACGCACGTCAGGTCGACGACCTCGGCCCCGATCCGCCGCAGCATCTCGACCATCCGGTCGGAGAAGTACCCGGTGTTGACGACGATGACGTGATCCCCCGGCTCGATCAGGCTCCACGCCGCGAGGTCCATCGCGGTCGTCCCCGACCCGGGGACGACGAACGGCTGCGCCGACGCGGGAGCGCGCCACACCTCGCGCATCATCTCGAGCGAAACCCCGAAGGCCTCGATCACCGACGGGACGAGGTGTCCCGGCGGCCTCACGGAGAACGCCTCGCGAACGGCGGGCGACACCTCAACGGGACCGGGGATCATGAGAAGCGGCGGTTGCGAGGTCATGCGGCGGAGTCCTCCGGGCCGGCGGCCCGGCCCCGAACGAGGCGGAGGACGAGCCTCACCCCGATGAAGATGGTGATGGCCACGAGGACCACGGCCAGCAGCGGCAAGGCGATCGCGACGATCGAGAGCACCGCGGCGCCGCCGAGCTCGAGCGTCGAGACGATCGGATTCCCCAGGCCCGCGGTCGTGACGAGCGAGGCCTTCCGCGCCCCGACGGTGAGCAGCTGGACCGCGCCGGCGACGCCCCCGCCCGCGATCGCCGCCAGCGTCCACTTCAGCATCGGATCGACGCCGGTGACCACCGAGGCGGCGAGCACCGTCCCCGCGATCGCGGAGGCCGGGGTCGCGAGGATGTCGAGCACGTGGTCGAGCCAGGGGATGTAGTAGGCCCCGACCTCGAGCACGGTCGCGACGGAAAACGCGATCAGCGCGGGGGTCGAGGCGATCCAGGCGAACGAGGAGCCGAGCGCGAGGTGTCCGGTCCTCGCCGCGACCGCCGTCACCAGGAACGGGACGAAGATGCGGAAACCGCAAGCGGCGGCGAGCCCGATGCCCAGAGCGACCGAGAGGAGCGCCTCCATTCCGGCAACTGTAACGCGTTCCGGCCTGCCGCGAAACCGCGCTAACCTCAGGTGATGACGCACCGTGACGGGCTCGAGCGCATCGTCGGACGGACCCGCGTGCTCACGCGCCCGTTCGAGCTGGCGGCGTTCTCGTGCGACGCGAGCTTCTACACGCTGACGCCCAAGGCCGTCGTGAGGCCGCAAGACACGAAGGACGTCGCCGCTCTGTTCGCCTGGAGCCGGCGCGAGCGCATCCCGCTCACCTTCCGCGCGGGCGGCACCTCGCTCTCGGGTCAGGCGGTGACCGAGGGCGTGCTTCTCGACCTGTCGCGGGATTGGCGCGCACTGGAGGTCCTCGAGGATGGGGCCCGCGTCCGCGTCGGCCCCGGCGTCGTCGGCGGATTCGTCAACGCGCATCTCGCCCGCCACGGCACGAAGCTCGGCCCCGACCCGGCCTCGATCAACGCCTGCATGATCGGCGGGATCGTCGCGAACAACTCCTCCGGCATGTGCTGCGGCATCGAGAAGAACGCGTATCGCACTCTCGAATCCCTGAGGTTCGTCCTCCCGAGCGGCACCGAGATCGACACCGCGAGACCTGAAGCGGCGGCGCGCTTCGCCCACCTGGAGTCGGAGATCGCCCGCGGGCTGATGCACATCCGGTCGAAGATCCACGAGATGCCGATGCTCGCCGAGCGGATCCGCGCGAAGCACCGGATGAAGAACACGATGGGGTACTCGCTCAACGCGTTCCTCGACTTCGACACGCCCCTCGACATCCTCTGGCACCTGCTCGTCGGCTCCGAGGGAACTCTCGCGTTCATCGCGGAGGCGGTCTTCCACACGATCCCCGACCTCCCGGGAAAAACGACCGGCCTCCTGTTCTTCGAAACCGTCCCCCGCGCCTGCGAGGCGATCGAGCCGCTGCGCGCGGCGGGGGCGGCGGCTCTGGAATTGATGGACGGGCCGTAGCTCCGCTCGATCGCGGGAAAGCCGGCGGTGCCGGCCCTCGCCGCGACGATCCCGCGCGCGGCGGCGGCGATCCTCGCG
>DATKHQ010000108.1:0-10423 GCA_035510175.1 Candidatus Sulfotelmatobacter sp.
ACGTGTCCGGCGTTGGACCCGGTCAGATTCCCCGTCGAGGTGAACGCGACCTTGGTCCCATTCCCGGCCATCGCCACCATGAGGGCGTCGCCGAGCCCCGCGCCCGGGTGGTTCGTGATCTGCTGCAGCCCCGTCCCATCGTGGGCGACGACGAACACCTCCCCGCTGCGATCGAGATTCTGGCCGGTGGGATTGTCCCTGGAGACGAACGCGACCCACTGGTCGTCGTTGCTGACCGAGACGACGAAGCGGTCGTTCGAGATCCCATCCGTCGCCGTCGTCAGCTGTGCTCCCGCGCCGGACGATGCCGTGAAGCGCACGAGCTGGAAGGCGTGGCTCGCGTTGCCTCCGAGCTGATTCGTCGAGCTGGACACGTACACGTCCGTCGCGGTTGAGTCGATCGCGGGCACGCTGGAGGTCCCGGTCTTGATGTCCGTAAGCTGGCGCACCACCTGCGCTTGCAGCGCGGACGGCGTTGAAACGAACAAGGCGATGATCGACGACAGGACCAGCCAACGCACGATTTTCGAGCTGTTCATTTCACCCTCCCTGGCGGCTTCGGTCGAAGCCTCCGCCCGCTTGCGATGACACGAGTCTACGCCCAAGTCTGAGGGGTGGCCTTGGATAAACGACGGCGTCGCGGACGGGCGGTCCGCACAGTCCGCTCGCGTGGTAGAGCAACGAAGTCGAACCTGGCCCTAGCTGTTATCCCCGTCCAGGATCCTCCCCAGCCCTCCGAGGATCGATCCCTCCTCGCGTTGCTTCCCGCCGCCCTGCGGCGCGGCGGCGTAGATGCGCATCGCCATGCGCGAGAGCGGGAGCGACTGGAGCCACACCTTGCCGGGGCCGCGGAGCGTGGCGAAGAAGAGACCTTCGCCGCCGAAGAGCATCGACTTGACCCCGCCGACGCGCTCGATGTCGTAGTCGACCTGCGGCGTGAAGCCGACGATGCACCCGGTATCCACGCGAATGATTTCGCCGGGCGCGAGCATCCGCTCCTTGATCGTGCCGCCTGCGTTCAGGAAGCACCAGCCGTCGCCGTTCAGGCGCTCCATGATGAACCCCTCGCCGCCGAAGAAGCCGGCGCCGAGTCGCTTCTGGAACGCGATGCCGAGGCTGACGCCCTTCGCGGCGCACAGGAACGAGTCCTTCTGCGCGATCAGCTCGCCGCCGAGATCCGAGAGCTTCACGGGGATGATCTTGCCGGGATACGGTGCGGCGAAGGCGACGCGCTTCTTCCCCTGCCCCTGGTTCGAGAAGACCGTCATGAAGATCGACTCGCCGGTCAGCAGGCGCTTGCCGGCGCCGACGAGCGCGTCCATGAAAGTGCTGCTCTGCCGCGACCCGTCGCCGAAGATCGTCTCCATCTGGATGCCGTCGTCCATGTACATCATCCCGCCGGCCTCGCCGACCGCCGCCTCGCCGGGATCGAGCTCCACCTCGACGTATTGAAGGTCGTCGCCGAAGATCTCGTAGTCGACCTCGTGCATCGCTGACATCGTGGCTCCCCCTTGCGGCGCACACCTGTCCCGCGCCGCGCTGGATTGTACGCGGTCGGTCGTTGCGCGGTTCTCCGCTTACTCGCAGATGCTCTGGCTGCGGTCGATTTCCGTCGAATCCGAGCGGAATCCGGACGGGCTCTCCACGTCGTCGACGTGGGCGGTGACGAGCACGTACGCGTCGTTTCCGGGCTGCTGCCCGGGCGCGACCGAGATCTTCAGGCGGCCGCCCCCCGCGTCCTGCGTCGGCGCCGCGCACAGCGGCCCCGCGGGCGCCGAGTGGCCGTGGTCGTAGGAGCCCGCGCGGAGCGTCGACATGTTGCCGAAGTAGAGGTTGTACCGCTGCGCGCTCGCGAGCGGGTCGAACGAGAACTCGATCGTCCCGTCGGCCAGCTTGGCGGTCTTGAGATTCGTCACCTCGCCGGGGCGCGGCTTCTGCCAGCCGTAGATGTCGAGCCACGCGGCGTCGAGCTCGACCGTGTAGGCGTCGTTCCCGGCCGTGTTCGCCACCGGCGCCGAGACGACCCGGACCGCCGCGGTCCCGAGGTCGTCGTGCGTGAGGGCCGGCCAGTCGTACTCCCCGGCCCCGGGCGCGAGCGTCGGATTCTTGGTCAGCGTCGCCGACGCCTCGCGGTAGGCGGCGACGTTCGGCAGCGCCAGGAGCTTCTCGGTCGGGTAGTCCGCGTTGTCCGGCGGCTCGTTCGGCCCGCCCCCTCCGACGATCGGAGTGTAGAAGTTCCAGTTGGTCGTCGTGTACGCGTACCCGGCCGGCGGGCGGAACGTCCCTGTCGGCGACGCCTCCATGCGGTAGAAGTCGTCGTTGACCGTCCCCGTGGTCTTGTACCTGACGCCGACGATCACCTTGACGATCTGATCCTCGTCGAACCACGTGGGAAAGCCGGAGAGGCGGAACTCCTCCTGGCCGATGCCGAGCGTGATCGAGGCCGACGCCCCCGAGTCCGTGTCCGAGAACGCGGCGCTCGGAGTTCCCGCCGTCGCTCCGTTCAGCGTCTGAGCGACCGACGGCAGGAGCCGCCGAACCTTCTTGAGGTAGCCGTAATTGGCGGAGCTGATCGACGTGCGCGAGAGCGCGTCCTTGGGGCCGAGATTCACGCCCCCGACGGCCTCCCACACCTTCTCGCGGACAACCGTGTACCCGTTGTTGTTCGGGTGGATGTCGTCGAGATTGAAGATGTCGCGGCAGATCATCTGGTCGAAGCCGAGGCACTGGACGTTCTGGTCGTCGTGCGAGAAGTCTTGCGCGACCTCGTTCACCGACGCGCGCCGGGTCTGCCCCCACGCCAGATCGCGGAGGATGCGGTTGACGATCGGCAACCACTGCCGGTGGAACGTGTTCGTGGGGGAGGTGTAACAGTTGTACGCGAGATTGTCGTAAAGCGTGTTGAGCGCGATGTCGGTGCCCGGGATCTGGGACGTCAGGACGGAGAGCGACTCTTGGAGATTCTGGCGGGAATCGAGCAGCTCGTCGACGGCCCGGTTGACCTGGTCCTGGGTCGGCGGATCCGAAGCCGGCTCGACGTCGCGCAGGTCGTTCCCGATCATCGAGATCGTCACGAGCTGCGGCGGCGGGCTGAGCGCGATCACCCGGAAGACGTTGTTCAGATCGGTGTTGTCGTCGACGAGCAGGTCGTCGGTCTTCTCCCCCGACACCGCCGCCTGGTCGAGGCTCACCGTGATGGTCGGGGCGGCGCACGCGAGGCGGCTCTGGATCTGCTTGCTGTACCAGAAGTTCGTCGGCGCCCCGCACAGATTGAAGTTGACCGCGATCGAGTCCCCCATCGCCGTGTAGCGATAGTTTCCTGCCTTCAGGTTCGCAATCCCCTGGTCGATCTTCGCGAAGCGCGGGAATCCGATCGGGAACGTGTACCCCGGTGTCGTGTCGATCACCGCGTCGAACCGCGCGAACGTCTGGCGGTACCCCGGAGGATCGGTCGCGCGCATCACGTAGCACCCGTTTCCGGGTGCGATCGAGTACGCGCCGGTCGCCGAGGAGGAGACGGTCTGATCGAACGCGCCACCGGCGTCCCGCGTTCCGTACAATTCGACGGAGACGCCCGTGATCGCCGGTTCTCCGGCATCCTGCTGCCCGTTCGCGTTCCGATCTTCGAAGGCCGTGCCGGACACCTGAGCGGCGGCCGGAACGACGGCGAGTACGACGGCGCATGCGGCGACGAGAGTCTTGAGCATGAGGAACCCCCTCGCCAGCGTTTATACGCTGCGACCTCCGGCCCTGCCACGTCGCGCGGGCCGCTGGGCCGCGCCGCGCCGCGCGGTTGGGGTAGTCTGTTGGGTCGGGTTCGGAGGAATAGGGTGGCTCGTCTCGCCAATGAGGTCGTCCTTGTCACCGGCGCATCGGCCGGCATCGGCGCCGCCTGCGCGCACGCGTTCGCCCGCGAGGGGGCGCGTCTCCTCCTCGCCGCGCGCCGCCGCGATCGCCTCGAGGCGATGGCCCCGGAGCTGCTGGCGGCAGGCGCCGCCGACGTCCGGACGATGATGCTCGACGTCCGGGACGCGGAGGCGGTCGCCCGCGCGTTCCGGGAGCTGCCTGCGCCGTGGGACGCGGTCGAGGTGCTCGTCGCGAATGCCGGCCTCTCGCGGGGCCTCGACAAGCTGCACGAGGGGGCGATCTCCGACTGGGACGAGATGATCGACACGAACGTCAAGGGGCTGCTTTACGTGGACCGTGCCGTCGTCCCGGGGATGGTCGCGCGGGGGCGCGGGTTCGTGATCCACATGGGCTCGATCGCCGGCCGCCAGGTGTACCCGGGGGGGAACGTGTACTGCGCCAGCAAGCACGCCGTCGACGCGCTGACGCAGGGGCTGCGCCTCGACCTGTCGGGCACGGGCGTGCGCGTGGCGACCGTCGACCCCGGGCTCGTCGGAGGAACCGAGTTCAGCCCGGTCCGGTTCCACGGCGACCTCGCGCGGGCCTCCGCCGTCTACAAGGGCGTGACCCCGCTGACCGCCGACGACGTCGCGGACGCCGTCGTGTGGGTCGCCACGCGCCCCGCCCACGTCCAGATCGCCGAGATCGTGATGTTTCCCACGGACCAGGCCTCGGCCACGCTCCTCCACCGGAAGGCGGACCGGCCGTGACGCGCCTGTCCCGCGCCTCGGCCGCTCTCCTGTCGGTCGCGCTCGCGGCACCGCTCGGCGCCGCCCCCGAGACCGAGCCCCCGAAAGACGTCGGCCTCATGGAGCGGACCTCCGCGCGCCTCGCCCAGATCGACGTGACGGTCTCCGGGCCGAAGGGCGCGATCGCCGGGCTGACCGCGGCGGACTTCGAGGTGAGGCTCAACGACAAGATCGTGCGCAACGTGATCGTGGACGCTCTGTGCGGCGAGACCGGCGCCTCGCGGGCCGCGGCGCCGTCCGCGCCGGCGGAAGCGCCCGCGGCGGATGCCGCGGCGACCGCCTCCCCGGCGCCCGCCGCGCCGGCGGAGCGGGCCTCGACGGTCAGCTACCTGCTCTACTTCGATCAGCCGCACTTGACCCAGGCCGGTCGCCGCGCCTCGATCGACGCCGCGCGCGAGATGATGCCGAAGCTGATGGCGGGCGGAAACCGCGCGATGATCGTCTCGAACGCGAAGAGCTTGAAGGTCCTGGTCCCCCTGACCGACGACAAATCGAAGATCGACGCCGCCCTCGCCGCGATGATCGGCGACGTGACGGACTTCGACCCGTTCGCGATGACGGAGGAGAACCGCCTCGCGGAGATCATGGGCGAGATCAGCAACCGCGTCGATCTCGCGATCGCGCTGGCGAAGCGCTACGCGCAGGAGGAGCGGAGCCGGCAGGAGCGGGACCTCAACCGGCTTCGCATGGTCATCGGCCGGCTCGCCGAAGTCGATCCGCCCAAGGCGGTCCTCTACTTCGCGGACAACATGCGCGGCAACGCCGGCGAGCACTACCTCTCGTTCTTCAGCGGCAACGTCCTCGCCGAGCGGAACGGAACCCCCACCGCCGCCGCTGCCGACGTCCAGCTCGCCGCATCCACGGGGGCGCTCCCGCTCGACGGCGTCATCAACGAAGCCTCCGCGGATGGCGTCCGGTTCTACACGGTCGAGGGACAGGGGCTGGTCGGGCCGACGACGTTCATCCAGGCCAAGGGCTCGGCGTCGGGCACGACCAACGCCGGCGGCGGCTCGAACTTCGCGAACCCCAATCTCAACAACCAGCGAGTCCGGGACTCGCAGGCGACGCTCGTGACGATGGCCGCGGAGACCGGCGGGCGCCACTTCATCAACGGCGTCACCCCCGCGAGGATGACCACGCAGATCCTGGACGACCTCTCGTGCGTGTACCTCCTGAGCTTCGACCCACGGGGCTGGCCCGAGGACAAGCCGCTCGTCGTGTCGGTCGTCGTGAAGCGGCCCAAGGTCAAGGCGACCGCGCGCGGGCGCCTCGTGATCCAGAGCGAGTCGTCGCGCCTGACCGCGCGCGTTCTCTCCGCGTACGCGGCGCCGACCGCGAACGCCTCGCCTGTCGATCTCCGGATCGGACTGATCCCGGTCGGCTACGAGAAGGGGCGGTACCAGGCGCGCGTGCAGGTCTCGGTGCCGCCTTCGCGCATCCCGGGAACGACCTGGGACCTGGGGGCCTCGCTCGTCTCGAACGGCGCGGTCGTTCAGGCCGGATCGGGGCGCGTGAGCGTCGCCAACCCTGGCGTTCCGGTCGTCTGGGAAAAGGACATGGAGTTCTCTCCCGGAGACTACGAGCTCGTCGCGGTCGCGCACGAGACGACGACCGACGAGCTTGCGCAGAGGGAATTGACCGGCACGTGGCCGCGCATCGACGACGAGCTGGCGGTCATCTTCCCCGTCTCGGTGAGCCAGCCCGCCAAGGGCGGCTTCCTGCGCGACGGCAACGCGAAGACCTCCGGCGCGCTGGTGATCCCCGAAGGGGAGCTGCTGCGCGGCGACCTGCCGACCGCCCTGATCACGCTCGTCTGCCGCGCCAAGGACGAGAAGAAGCCCCTCCACGTCGAGCGGACGCTGATCGGCGAGACCGAGACCCCGGTCGGGAAGGACGACATCGACATGGGCCAGGATCGGTGCGCCCAGGTCCGAGACCTGATCCCGAGGAAGACGCTCGGCCCCGGCTCCTATCGATTCGTCGTCGACGTCTCCTCGGGGGGGACCGACCTCACGCGCACGGAGCGTAAGTTCGTGGTGCCGGATCTGACTGCGCCCGCCGGAGTACCGGCCGCCGCGTCCCCCGCGCCCTCCGCAGCCCCCGCGCCCGCGGGCGTGCCCGCCGCGGATCCGCCGAGCCCGAGCCCGCCTCCGCACGCTCCCTAGCTGCTGCACGTCGACCGCAGCGTGGTTCCGGAGGTGGTCGCGTGAGGACGGGGGTTCGTGGTTCACTTGGGTATCGATCGTCGGCCGGCAGGTTTCCCCGGGGGGGGAATGATGCACTGCGCCAGCAACCACTCGGCCACGCTCCTCCACCGGAAGGCCGAACGGTCATGAGGCGCCTGTCCCGCGCCTCGGCCGCTCTCCTGTCGGTTGCGCTCGCCGCACCGCTCGGCGCCGCCCCGGAGACCGAGCCGCCGAAAGACGTCGGCCTCATGGAGCGGACCTCCGCGCGGCTCGCCCAGATCGACGTGACGGTCTCGGGGCCGAAGGACGTGATCGCGGGCCTGACCGCGGCGGACTTCCAGGTCAAGCTCAACGACAAGCTCGTGCCCAACGTGATCGTCGACGCGCTCTGCGGCGAGACCGGCGCGTCGCGGGCCGCGGCGACCCCCACCCCGGCGGCACCGCCCGTCGCGGTCACCGCGGCGTCCGCTTCCGCGGCGTCCGCGGTTCCCGCCGAGCGGGCCTCGACGGTCACCTACCTGCTCTACTTCGATCAGCCGCACCTGACCCAGGCCGGGCGACGCGCCTCGATCGACGCCGCGCGCGAGATGATGCCGAAGCTGATGGCGGGCGGGAACCGCGCGATGCTCGTCTCGAACGCAAACAGCTTGAAGGTCCTGGTCCCCCTGACCGAGGACAGATCGAAGATCGACGCCGCACTCGCCGCGATGATCGACGACACCAACGACTTCGACCCGTTCGCGATGACCGAGGAGAACCGTCTCGCCGAGATCATGGGTGAGATCGGCAACCGGACGGATCACGCGATCGCGCTGGCGAAAGGGTACGCGCGGGAGGAGCGGAGCCGCCAGGAGCGGGACCTCAACCGCCTCCGCATGGTGGTCGGCCGGCTCGCCGAGGTCGATCCGCCCAAGGCGGTGCTCTACTTCGCGGACAACATGCGCAGCAACGCCGGCGAGCACTACCTCTCGTTCTTCACGGGGTTCACTCTTACCGACGGGAACGGAAAATCGACCCCCTTTGCGCGCGACGTGCAGCTCGAGGCGTCGACGGGGGCGCTCCCTCTCGACGACGTCATCAACGAGGCCTCCGCGAACGGCATCCGGTTCTACACGGTCGAGGGGCAGGGGCTGGCCGGGCCGACGACGTTCATCCAGGCCAAGGGCTCGGGGTCGAGCACGACAAACCAAGAACCGGGTCAACATGCCAACTTCACGAACCCGCAGCTCAACCATCAGAGGACGAAGGACTCCCAGGCCACGCTCGTGACGATGGCCGCGGAAACGGGGGGCCGCCACTTCCTCAACGGCGTCACCCCCGGGAAGATGACCGCGCAGATCCTGGAAGACCTCTCGTGCGTGTACCTCCTCAGCTTCGACCCGCGGGGCTGGCCCGAGGACAACCCCCTCGCGGTCTCCGTCGTCGTGAAGCGTCCCAAGGTGAAAGCGACCACGCGCGGGCGCCTCGTGATCCAGGGCGAGTCGGCGCGCCTGACCGCGCGCGTTCTCTCCGCGTACGCCGCGCCCACCGCGAACGCATCCCCCGTCGATCTCCGGATCGGGTTGATCCCGATCGGCTACGACAAGGGGCGCTACCAGGCGCGCGTCCAGGTCTCCGTGCCCCCCTCGCGCATCCCGGGAACTATCTGGGATCTCGGCGCCTCGCTGGCCTCCAACGGCGCGGTCGTTCAAGCCGGATCGGGGCGCGTGAGCCTCGCAACCCCGGGCGTCCCCGTCGTCTGGGAGAAGGACATGGAGTTCTCTCCCGGAGACTACGAGCTCGTCGCGGTCGCGCACGAGACGACGACCGACGAGCTTGCGCAGAGGGAATTGACCGGCACGTGGCCGCGAATCGACGACGAGCTGGCGGTCATCTTCCCCGTCTCGGTGAGCCAGCCCGCCAAGGGCGGCTTCCTGCGCGATGGCAACGCAAAGACCTCCGGCGCGCTAGTGATCCCCGAAGGGGAGCTGCTGCGCGGCGACCTGCCGACCGCCCTGATCACCCTCGTTTGCCGCGCCAAGGACGAGAAGAAGCCCCTCCACGTCGAGCGGACGCTGATCGGCGAGACCGAGACGCCGGTCGGGAAGGACGACATCGACATGGGCCAGGACCGGTGCGCCCAGGTCCGAGACCTGATCCCGAGGAAGACGCTCGGCCCCGGCTCCTATCGATTCGTCGTCGCCGTCTCCTCGGAGGGGACCGATCTCACGCGGATCGAGCGGAAATTCGTCGTGCCCGACCTCACGGCGCCCGCCGCCGCCCCCGCACCCGGTAGCGCGCCCGCCGGCGATCCGCCGAGCCCGAGCCCCCCTCCGCACGCGCCCTCGGCCACGCTCTACCACCGGGAGGCCGATCGGTCATGACGCGCCCCGGTCGCGCAATGGCCGTCGCCCTGTCGGTCGCGTTCGTCGCGCCGCTCGGCGCCGCCCCCGAGACCGAGCCTCCGAAGGACGTCGGCCTCATGGAACGGACCTCCGCGCGGCTCGCGCAGATCGACGTCACGGTGTCGGGGCCGAAGGACGCGATCGCCGGGTTGACCTCCGCCGAGTTCGAGGTGAGGCTCAACGACAAGCTCGTGCCCAAAGTCATCGTCGACGCCCTCTGCGGCGACATCGGTGGCACGACCCGGGCGGCGTCGACGCCCGCCCCGGCTCCCGTGGCCGAGAGCATCGCGGCCGCCCCTCGCGCGTCGGCCGTCCCGTACGCGAGGGCTTCGACGGCGAGCTACATGATCTACCTCGACCAGCCGCATCTGACCCAAGCCGGGCGCCGCACCGCGATCGACGCCGCGCGCGAGATGATGCCGAAGCTGATGGCGGGCGGGAACCGCGCCATGCTCGTCTCGAACGCGAAAAGTTTGAAGGTCCTCGTCCCCCTGACCGAGGACGAGTCGAAGATCGACGCCGCGCTCGCCGCGACGATCGACGACGTGAAGGGGTTCGACCCATTCGCGATGACCGAGGAGACTCGCCTCGCCGAGATCATGAGCGAAATCGCCCACAACAACCTCGATCGCGCGATCACGCTGGCGACGCAGTACGCGCAGGAGGAGCGCACCCGCCAAGAGCGCGACCTCAATCGCCTCCGGATGGTGATCGGGCGCTTCTCCGAGATCGATCCGCCCAAAGCGGTTCTGTACTTCGCGGACAACATGCGCCAGAACGCGGGCGAACATTACCTCTCGTTCTTCGGCGAGGGTGTTCTGAAGAACAAGCATGGGTTCCCCTCGCCGCTCGCCTCCGACGTGCAGCTCGGCGCGTCGACCGGCGCCCTGCCGCTCGACGCCGTCATCAACGAGGCCTCCTCGTACGGGATCCGGTTCTACACGGTCGAGGGGCAGGGACTGCTCGGGCCGACCACGTTCATCCAGTCCGACGGGAGGAACTCGAAAATGTCCGTCACGGGCGGAATGGAGAACCCACAGCTCAACATCCAGAGGATCAAGGACTCGCAGGCGACCCTCGTGACGATGGCCGCGGAGACCGGCGGGCGCCACTTCATCAACGGCGTCACCCCCGCGAGGATGACCACGCAGATCCTGGACGACCTCTCGTGCGTGTACCTCCTGAGCTTCGACCCGCG
>DATKHQ010000109.1:0-1604 GCA_035510175.1 Candidatus Sulfotelmatobacter sp.
CTGCGTGACCACGCCGACGAAACCCTCGGGACAGTCGATGATCAGCTGCTCCACCGGCTCGGAGAGCACGCCGTCGACCTCCCGCGTGACGATCTGCGGCTTGCCGACCGACATCTCGTACCCCTCGCGCCGCATCATCTCGATCAGGATCGCCAGCTGCAGCTCGCCGCGCCCCGAGACGCGGAAGCCGTCCGGAGACTCCGCCTCGTCCACCCGGATCGACACGTTCGTCAGGATCTCCTTGAAGAGCCGCTCGCGCAGCTTGCGCGAGGTCACGAACGAGCCCTCGAGGCCGGACAGCGGCGAGTCGTTCGCCGAGATCACGATGGCGATCGTGGGCTCGTCGACCGTGATCGGCGGCAGCGCCAGCGGCGTTTCGGCATCCGAGAGCGTCTCGCCGATGGCGACCGTCTCGAGGCCCGCGACCGCGACGATGTCGCCCGGACCGGCCTCGTCGATCTCGACTCGCTTCAGGCCCTCGTAGCCGTACAGCCCGCTGACCTTCACCCGGGCGGTCGATCCGTCGAGGCGGCAGTGCGCGTACTCCCCTCCCTTGCGGATTGATCCGTTCACGATGCGGCCGATCGCCAGGCGCCCGACGTAGTCGTTGTAGTCGAGGGTCGTGACCAGGAGCTGCAGCGGCAGCAGGTCGTCGTACTGCGGGGGCGGGACCGTCTCGAGGATCTGCTCGAACAGCGGGGTCAGAGGCTCGTCCGGGCCGTCCGCCGTCCGGCGGACGATCCCGCGGCGCGCGTTGGCGTAGAGCACCGGGAAGTCGAGCTGCTGCTCGCTCGCATCGAGGTCGATGAACAGGTCGTAGACCTCGTTGAGGACCTCCTTCGGCCGCGCGTCGGTCCGGTCGATCTTGTTGATCACGACGATCGGAGCGAGACCGGACTCGAGCGCCTTGCGCAGGACGAACCGGGTCTGGGGCAAGGGCCCCTCGGACGCGTCGACCAGCAGCATCACCCCGTCGACCATCTTGAGCGTGCGCTCGACCTCGCCGCCGAAGTCGGCGTGGCCCGGCGTATCGACGACGTTGATGCGCGTTCCGCGGAACGTGATCGCCGTGTTCTTCGCCATGATCGTGATGCCCTTCTCGCGCTCCAGATCGATCGAGTCCATCACCCGCTCGGCGACGTATTCGTTCTCGCGGAAGATGCCGCTCTGCCAGAGCAGCGCGTCGACGAGGGTCGTCTTGCCGTGGTCGACGTGGGCGATGATGGCGAGGTTGCGGACGTCGTCTCGTGATTTCTGAGGCATGGTCTTCGCATGCTAGCATGCGGCACCCTGCGATGAGCGCACCGAGCGAGGACGGCGACGACCGGGTCGTCGAGGAGATCTACGACGCCCTCGATGCCGGAGCACCCGAGCGTGCGTACGCCGCGGCCCGCATCGCGCTCACGCGGTCCCCCGACGATCCGGTCCTCCATTTCCTGGCGGGGACGGCGCTGCTCGACCTCGACCAGCCCGAGGATGCCGCGGCCGCGCTCGCGCGCGCGGTGACGCTCGATCCGGAGGACGCGGAGTTCCGCGCCATGCACGCCCAGGCGCTGTTCGCCGCGTGCGCGTTCGGCCGCGCGCGCGCTGAGGCCGAGCGCGCG
>DATKHQ010000110.1:0-5066 GCA_035510175.1 Candidatus Sulfotelmatobacter sp.
TCATCCGCGGCGAGGTGGATGCGGGGCTCGTCTACGCAACAGACGCGAACCACGCGGGCGCTTCGGTCGTCCCAGGGCCCCCGGCGCCGGCGTCGGGGCACGACCCGATCGTTTACGAGGGAGGCGTGATCGCCGGGTCGAAGAGCGCCGCCCGCGCGCGGGCGTTTCTCGAGTTCCTCTCGGGGAAGACCGGGCAGGCGATCTTCGCGCGCGACGGCTTCGGCCCGCCCCCGACGCCTTGATCGGCCCGGCGCTCGCTCTCTCGCTCCTCGTCTCGGCGCTCGCGACGGCTGTCGTCGCGCTCGCGGGAACAGCGAGCGGGCGGCTCGTCGCCCGGAGCCGCTTCCGGGGGCGCGAGATCGCCGACGCGCTCTGTCACCTCCCGCTCGTCCTGCCGCCGACAGTGGTCGGATACGGGCTGCTCCTCGTTTTCGGCCGCAACGGGTGGATCGGCGGCACCCTCCGCGCCGTGACCGGGTTCTCGATTCCGTTCACCTGGGTCGCGTGCGTCCTCGCGGCGGCGGTGATGGCGTTCCCGATGATGCACCGCGCGGCGCGCGCGGCGTTCGAGGGGATCGACCGGCGCCACGAGATGGCCGCTGCGAGCCTCGGGGCGAGCCGGCTCCGGTCGTTCCTCACCGTGGAGCTGCCGCTCGCGCGGCGCGGGCTCACCGCCGGCGTGACCCTCGCCTACGCGCGGGCGCTCGGCGAATTCGGCGCGACGTTGATCCTCGCGGGAAACATCCCCGGGCGGACGCAGACGCTCGCGCTCGCCGTGTACGAATCCGTCATCGCGGGAGAGCACAACACGGCGCTCGTCCTGAGCGTGATGCTCTCGCTCGTTTCGGTCGCAGCGCTTCTGCTCGTGGCGCGACTGTCGAGGGCCTCGTGAGCCGTTTGGCGGCCGACCTCGTGGTGACACCCCCTGCGAATCCCGCCGGATCGGGATTCAGTCTCGAGGCGTCTCTGGCCGCCGACCCGGGAATCACGATCCTGTTCGGCCACTCGGGAGCAGGGAAAACGACCGCGCTCCTCGCCCTGCTCGGGGCGATGCGACCGCAAACGGGGCGGATCTCTCTCGGCGACCGCGTCCTTTTCGACTCCTCGAAGAAGATCGACGTCGCCGTGCGCGAGCGCCGCGTGGGCATCGTCTTTCAAGATGCCCTCCTCTTTCCCCACCTCGATGCCCGGGCCAACGTCGCGTTTGGCGCGCGGGATCGCGCTGGCAACTCCGCCGCCGACGCGTGGCTCGAGCGCGTGGGGGCGCTCGGCCTCGCGCACCGGAAGCCGGCCGAGCTTTCGGGCGGGGAGCGCCAGCGCGTCGCGCTCGCGCGCGCGCTCGCCGCGGCTCCGGACCTCCTCCTCCTCGACGAGCCGTTCTCCGCGCTCGACCCGGCCGCGCGGGAGCATCTCGGAAGCCTGCTGCTCGAGCTTCAGGCGGGCGCCCGCGTCCCGTTCCTCCATGTCACGCACGATCCGGCGGAGGCGCTGCGCCTCGGCGGCGCCATGCTCGTGCTCGAGGCCGGACGCGTGGTCGCGAAGGGAACCCCGACCGCCCTCTTGGCACCCGGAGGGCTCGCCTCCGACCGCCTCGACGCGACGAACTGGCTTCGCGGCACGGTCGTCGCCGACGGCGACGACGGCGGCCGCGTGGACCTCGGCGGGACGGTCGTTCTCACCGGCCGCCTCCACCGTGCCCCGGGTAAGACCGTCGTGCTCGCCCTTCCCGCGGAGGAGCCGATCATCGCCACCGACCCCGCGCGCGGCACCTCTGCCCGGAACATCCTCGCCGGCGAGATTGCGGCGATCGTGGCGTCTGCCGATGCGGTCGACGTCATCGTCGCGACACCGGCGCTGCTGCGCGTGCGCGTCACCCGGGCGGCCGTGTCCGACCTCCACCTCGCCAAGGGGCTCAAGATCTTCCTGCTGGTGAAGGCGACGTCGTTCCGAGTGGTGGGGTAGACGTTCACTCGCGTCCGCGGTAGATCGCATCGAACGGCGTCTTCCCCGCCGTCTTGACGACACCCCTCCCCGGATTCGCCGCCAGGTGCTCGAGGATCTTGAACGCCGTCTCCGCTTCGTCGGGCGATCCCGCATCGGCGGCGAGCTGCTCGACCGTGCCGCCGGCCGCACCGCGCGCGGCGAGAGCCGCGACGAGCTTCGACTGGAGCGCGAGCACCGACGCGGCCGCCTTCTTTCCCGCCTCGACGCCGGGCTGGTGGTAGGCGTTGATGTTGACGAGCGAGGCGTACAGGCCGACCGCGCGCTCGTAGAGCGCGATCAGCATGCCGACCGTGTGCGGGCTGACATCGGGCACCGTGATCGTGACCGAGCCGCGGCCGTTGTCGTGCAACGCACGGCGCGTACCCTGCAGGAATCCCGAGAGGTAGTCGCCGCAGGTGATCCCGGGCTCGATCTCGAGCGCACTGCCGTCGCGGTCCTTTGCCACCTCGACGAACGTGGCGAAGAAGTTCGGGACGCCGTCGCGGAGCTGCTGCACGTAGGCGTGCTGGTCCGTCGAGCCCTTGTTCCCGTACACGGCGATCCCCTGATGGACGACGTTGCCGTCGAGGTCGCGCTCCTTGCCGAGCGATTCCATCACGAGCTGCTGCAGGTACCGGGAGAACAGCGCGAGGCGATCCTTGTACGGGAGGATCACCATGTCCTTCGTCCCCCGCCCCGAGCCGGCGTGGTGCCACGCCCAGGCGAGCAGCGCCGCGGGATTCCGGCGCACCTCCGGCGTCCGCGTGAGAGCGTCCATCGCCGCGGCCCCCGAGAGCATCGCGGTCACGTCGATCCCCTGGAGGGCAGCGGGAACGAGGCCGACGGCGGACAGCTCGGACGTCCGCCCGCCCACCCAGTCCCACATCGGGAATCGCGCCAGGAACACGTGGTCGACCGCGTACCGGTCGAGGACGCTTCCCTCTTGCGTGACGGCGACGGCGTTCGGCCCCAGGACGAGCCCGGCGCGACGGAACGCGGCATCGGCCTCGAGCATGCCGTTCCGGGTCTCGGGGGTGCCGCCGGACTTCGAGATGACGACGACCATCGTCGACGGGAGCTTCGTGCCGAGACGAGCGAGCACGCGGTCGATCCCGTCGGGATCGGTGTTGTCGAGGAAGCACGGATGGAGCGTGTCGGCGATGCTGCCGAGGGCGTCCGCGACGAACTGCGGCCCGAGCGCGGAGCCGCCGATGCCGATCGTGAGGACGTCGGTGAACCGCTCGCGTCCCGGGGGCTTCAGGCTGCCGCGATGGACGTCGTGGGCGAAGGCGAGGATGCGCGCGAGGGTCTTCTCGATCGCGTCGCGGATCTCCTTCGTCGGCGCGCGGTCCGGCGAGCGGAGCCAGTAATGGCCGACCATCCGCTTCTCGTCGGGGTTCGCGATCGCGCCACGCTCCAGGTCGTCCATGGCGCGAAACGCGCGCCCGAACGCCGCGGCCAGGCCGTCGTCGGGTGCTTCGGGCAGGTCCATGCGGCTGACGTCGAGGCGGAAACCGAGCTTCGGGTCGTCGTACAGGAAAGCGCGGTACCGGTTCCAGAGCGTGCGCGAGTCCATGGGGTCCTCCTGACGCCGCGTGCCGGGACGATCCGCCATCATACCCGTGCTGGTAGACTCGGCCCGTGCGAGGGATCCTCTCGTTCCACCCGGTGGATCTGGCGTTCTTCGACGAGACGATCGCCGCGCTCGCCGGGGGACGGAAGATCAACCCCGAGGCGTTCCTCCAGACGGCGACGCGAATCCGCCGGTCCGCGTGGGTCGCCCGAGGATTCCCGGAGGCGCTCGTGCCCCTCGCCGCGGCGGCCGAGGCTCCCCGGCCGGACGCGGCGTCGAAGCTGTGGACGCGCATCAGAACCAATCTCGAGCGGATCGACTACAAGCCGGACGTCCTCGCGCGGAAGGCGGCCGACCGGCTCGATCCCGACCTTCACCTCCACGGCCGGCCGTTCTTCATCACGGAGGTCTCCGCGGAGCGGGTCGCGAGCACGGTGGCGGCGTATTGCGCGGCCGAGACCGAGGCGAGCGCCGAGGCGATCGCGATCGACCAGATGACGAAGCTTGACGCCGATCTCGGCAAGGAGGTGCGGCCCCAGGAACAGCCGTACCTCGGCCCCGATCCGGTCTACCGCAACGATCTGCTCGCCGGCCTCAAGCGCGTGCACGACCTCGGCCGCGAGATGCGCGAGGGAGCGTCCGGGGGCGCGCCCGTCCCGGCGCGGGGGCGGGGGGTGCCGCCCGCCCAGGAGCTTCCCTGGCGCGCCGTGCACATGCACGCGAAGGTGGCTCCCTTCTGGATCGCCCGTGACGTCGACGGGCTCGAGACGATCTGCCGTGCCTCCGGGGTCGCGGCCCCCGACTTCCTGAGCCCGGCGTGGCGTCTGTTCGCCGAGGCCTGCGACGCCCACCCTCCGATGCGCGACGCCCTGCGCCTCGAGGTAACGCGCCCGCGGGACGTGGGCGGATTCGTGGCGCCCTCCGAGATCGATCATCTGATCGACTTCTTGACGCGCGAGGGGTCGAAGATCATCGGGGCCGCGACGCGAGCGGGAGAAGGCACGGCGGCGACCACGCTGCTCAAGAAGATCAAGGAGTGCGCCGTGTACGCCCAGCGGAATGGCTGCGGCTACCTCGAGGCCTCGGGGATCCTGCCGCCCGACCAGCCGGAGATCGAGGACGCGGAAGCCTAGCCTCGCAGCGCCGCCGCGGCCCCCGCGCCCGCGACGTGACCACTCGCCCACGCCCACTGGAAGTTGAATCCGCCGATCCGTCCGTCCACGTCCAGGATCTCGCCGCAGAGATGGAGACCCGGCATCGCGCGCGACTCGAGCGTCTCGAGCCGCGTCTCGGAAAGCGGGACCCCGCCCGCCGTGACCTCCGCGACCGCGAATCCGCGGTCGCCGGTGACCGGCAGCCGCATCGCGCCCACCGTGGCGGACAAGCGCGTACGCTCGACCCGCGTCAGGCGCGACGCCGGTGTCGCCGGGTCGACCGCGGAGATCGCGACGAGCGCGTCGGCGAGGCGCTCGGGAATCCGCTCGCGAAGCCACGACCGCGTGGGAATACC
>DATKHQ010000111.1:0-1545 GCA_035510175.1 Candidatus Sulfotelmatobacter sp.
CGCCTCGAGACCCGCGGTCAGGTGCCGCAGCCGCTGGTAGGCGTCGTCGAGCTCCTGCCGGGCCTTCTCCCGCTGCCCATGGAGCTCCAGCAGCTCACGATTGCGCCTCTCGAGATTCGAGGTCCGCCGCAAGTGCATCGCCACCACCAGGGCCACGACGAGGAACAGCATCAGCAGCCGAAACGGCCAGGTCATCCAGTACGGCGGCACGATCGTGACGCGCAGCGGGGCATCGGCTTCGTTCCAGACGCCCTGGCTGTTGCGCCCGCGGACGCGCAGCGCGTGGATGCCCGGTTGGAGGGACGTGAACGTGATCTCGCGCGATTCGCCGAGCTCGACCCAGTCGTCGTCGAGACGGTAGGCGTAGCGATGGTCCCGCTCGGGGCTGAAGTCGAGCACCGCGAACTCGACCGCGAGCCACGTCCCGTAGGGGATCTCCAGTCGATCCGGCGCGCGGACCGCACGACGCCCGAAGATCTCGCCGGCGGCCGTGCGGATCGACCGAACGACGACGGGCGAGGGGGACGGGGTCTCGAAGGCCGTGCCGGCCGGCAGCGCGACGAGACCGCGGACGGTGCCGAAGTAAAGCGTCTCGCGGCTCCGGATCGCGGCGTTCGGCTCGAACTCCGCCGCGGGCAGGCCGTCGGACACCAGCAGGTTGGTGAATGCGTTTCGCTCCGGCTGGAATCGCGACAGGCCGCCGCGAGTCGTGATCCACAAGCTGCGGTCGTCGTCCTCGACGACGGCGGTGACGTCGTCGTCGACCAGGCCGAGCTTCTTGTTCACGCGATCGAACCGGACGGCCCCGTCTTCGGAGCGGACGACCCGATTCAGGCCCCCGCCGGCGGTGCCGACCCAGAGCCGCGCGGCCGAGTCCTCGAGCAGCGACGTCACGCAATGGTGGCCGAGGCTCGTCGGATCACCCACGACGGGTTGGAATCGACGCGCGCGGCCGGTCGCGGTGTCGAGCTCGTTGAGGCCGCCGGAGCGCGTTCCGATCCAGAGGCGGCCCTGCCGGTCCTCGAGCAGCGCGGTGACGAAGTCGTCGCTGAGGCTCGACGGGTTCCTCGGGTCGTGGACGAAGCGCCGCACGACCGCACCGGCCCCGTCGAGCTTCTGGAGCCCGCCCTCGCCCGTACCGACCCAGAGCGTGCCGCTCGAGTCCACGAGGAGCGCGGACACGTAGCCGGGACCCAGGCTTCGCGGGTCGCCGGGCCGGTGCGTGTAGAGGTGCCTCTCGCCCGTCGCGGAATCTATGCGCAGCAAGCCGTCGCTGGCCCCGATCCAGATCCGGCCGAGGCGGTCCTCCGCCATGTCCATCAGGATCCGCGACTCGCCTTCGCTCCCTCCGACGAGCATCGACTCGTATCGACGGGTCGCGGGATCGCGCCGGACGAGGTACCCCGAGCGCGTCCCGATCCAGATTCCTCCGACGCGATCGCGGAGCATCGAGGTGACGTCGGAGGCCGGGACTCCGGCGGGAGGGAAGCCGGCGTCACCGGGCCCCGCGAAGCGTTGGGAGGCGTGCGAGAGGCGCTCGAGGCC
>DATKHQ010000112.1:0-6549 GCA_035510175.1 Candidatus Sulfotelmatobacter sp.
GCGGGTGCCAAGGCGACACTACGGTCGTGGTCCGCGATCGCCAGCTCGAACAGCCGGATGTATTCGGCGCGGTCGATCTGTTTCCGCAGGAAAGAAAGCCGTCCTTTATCGGAATACCCGCGCCCTCGGTCGGCCAGCGCCGCCGCGCGCTCGGCATCGGTCCGGGCCGATTCGAGGGCGCGGGTCGCCTGATCGATCTGGGCTTGGTAGACCTGGACCATGTCGCAGGCCGAGAGGGCCAGGGCGGCGACAACAAGAAGACAGAGGAGGCGCATCGGGGACATTCCTCCTCAGAACAGCGCACGGGCGATCAGGAACAGGAGCGCCGCCACGCCGAGGGCGAAGACGACGGTCTTCAAGGAAAGGATCGGCTCCGGCCGCGGCCCATCCCCCGCCGGCAGCGACGCCGCCACGGGCTCGGGCCCGGATCTCGTCGCGGCGTCCTCGCGATTCAAGGCCATCAGCGTGAGCCCGCGCACGATCGCTCGAAGCGGGGCGGGCATCTCCTGCACGCTCGCGTAGGTCTTGCCGTTGATCGTGATCTTTCCGCTCAGGGCCGTACCGCCGACCTCGACGGCGTTCCGGATCGCCCCGCGCACCTCCGCCGGCACCTGATCCAGGCTCTCGTACTCCTTGCCATCGACCGTGATCTTCTTCTTGACCTCGAAGTTGATCGCCACGGCCCACCTCTTCTTTCCTGCTGGTTCGTCCCGGGAATATAGGTTCCGACCCCCTTTTTCGCAGCGAGGCAGGGTTGCCGGGAAGCCGCGCAGGAAAAAGGAGCGTCTGACCCGGTTTGAGGGGTTGTTGACCGCCGTCCGCCGGGACCTATGTTCTCTCGATGGGGGTCGGGAGTGCCGTGGACGTCCATCGAAACGCGCGGCGCGCGTCCATGCGTGGGTTCACTCTCATCGAGACGCTGCTCTGCGTCGCGATCATCGGCCTGCTGGCCGCCACCGCGGTCCCGCTCTACCAGGGGGCCGTCGCCAAGGCCCAGCACGCGGCGCTGATCGGCGACATGTACGAGCTGTACGGCGCGTTCATGCGGTACTACGTCGACCACGGCTCGTTCCCCACCGACACCGGAGGGTCGAGGTTCAACGTCACGACGCTCGAGCCCTTGACATCGAGCGGGTACTTCAGCAGCGCGGACGGACTCAAGCTGAAGCTGTTGAACAACAGGCTGCGAACCTACGTGGCGCCCGACGCCAACGGACCGGACGCCGACTTCCTCGTCATCGCGGTGTCCAAGGACGATCCGAACTACTGGGTCTACGCGATGCACTACGAAAGCGCCGGCCTCTTCGTCTACGACGGCGTCTACATTCTCGTGGACGGGAATTTCGTCCATGCCGATGGACGATCGTGAGATGGGCGAGCGGAGCGACGAGACTCTCTTTCTCGGCCGCATGGAGGACATTCGCGGCGTCGTCGACGACGTTCTGGCCGGGGGCCCGACGACCCTTCTCGATCTGAAGCGACGCCTCGCGGGCGAGCTGGCCTTCGACCCCAAGCCGCAAGCGCTGCAGGCTCTTTCCGCGCTGCGGGACGTGTCGGACGTCACGGCCCGGCAGATCGGCTCGCGCGCGGCGATCCTCCATCTCGCCGTGGATCGATCGATGTTCGAGCTCTGGGAATCCCCCGACGTGAGCGACGCGGCGCTGGATCGCGGGATTGCGATGGTCGAGCCGCTGCTGTCGCTGAGGGAAGAGGTCGAGGCGGCATTCGAGGAGACGATCGGTACGGTCGATCGCACGGAGCGCGACACGATCGGAAAGCTCCATGCCTCCCTGCGCCTGTCGGAGGAACCGCTCCTCGCCGCCGTGCTCGTGGTTCCCGAGCTCGCGAAGCTCCGGGCTGCCGCCCGGGACGGCTCTCTGGCGGAGGCCGCGCCGTCGCTGACGCCCTACGAGCATGAGGTGATCGCCTCGACGGCGAGCGACACCGAGACGAGCCGGTTCGACCGCGTCGTCCTCGATGCGATCGCGCTGCGCACGGCCATGGAGCGGGAGACTCGCGCGTTCTCGGTGGAGTCGACGGCGGAGCCGGACGGGCGGCCCGCGCGCGATGCGCTGCGCCTCGCCCACGGGATCGTCTCTCCGCGTCTCGATGCGCTGCGCGCCGAGCTATTCACGCAGACGAAGAAGAGCAACGCGACGCTGGACGAGGAGCGCCGCAAGCTGTTTGCGGCCTACCTGGGACTCTCGCAGTCGCTCGCCGGGCACCCGGCCGAGATCGAGGCGTCGGTTCAAGAGCAGATCCTCGAGGCGGAGCTGACCGGTGCCGCGGTCGACCGCGCGAAGAGCTCGCGTGAAGAGCTCCTGCGCGACGCCGCCACCGGCGGCGAGCGGCCGGCACCGGTCGCTGTAGAGCTCCCGCCCGACATGCAGGACGTGATCCGCGAGCGGCGCCGCAAGCGGATTCTCATAGGCATCGTCGCCGGGCTCGTCCCCGTCGCCCTGACCGCGAACCTCCTGACGTTCGCCCACCGCACCGTCGCCCCCACGACCGCCTCGGACTTCGTCGCGTCGTCGGTGCCGGTGCAGGAGGTCGTCCCGGTCGGGCCGATGCTCTACTGCCAGGTGGCCACGGTGCTCTGGGCCGACCTCTCCGACGCGGAGAAGGCGCAGAAGGTGACCGGGCTCGGAAAGTTCGCCGCGCAGCGGGGCTTCCGCGCTTTGATCGTCGTCGACGAGAACCGTCGCGAGCTGGCGCGGTGGACGGCGGATGGCGGCGCGAAGGTCGTCCCGAAGAGCTCCACCCAACCCTAGAACGGGCCCGTCCGGCTACCCGGCGCGGGCGACCTCGGTTTCGTCGAAGAGCGCCCGCGCGTCGCCGCGGTCGAGCTGCCGCGCGGTCAGCTCGAAGCCGAGCTTCATGACGGTGTCCTTGGCGCCCCACGACATCGGGGGCTCGGCGTACGTCTCGCGCCGCGAGGGACGAAAGCAGACGACCCGCACGTGCGGAGCGGCAAGTCGCGCGTGGGCCAGCTCGAGCGCCGAGCGGGCCGCGTGCTCGATGCGGGCGCATTGCCCGTGGAGGAGGGCGATCGGGCCGGATCCCGGCGAGGAGCGGGTCGGCGCGATGGGATCGACGGCGAGGATCTTCGTCGCCCCCGCCCCGATCGCGACGTCCAGATACAGCGGCGACACGAACGCGCCGTCGACGAACCGTCGTCCGTCGATCGTCAGCGGGTCGAAGAACGGCGGCATCGCGCACGAGGCGGCGACCGCCTCCGCTATGGTCGCCTGCTCGATCGGGTGACCGCCGAACACCCTCCGCTCGGCGGTGTCGACGTCGACGGCCGGGATCAGGAGCGGGGCCGGCAGCTCCGAGAACCGGTTGGTCAGCCCGCGCTTCGCGTAGAGGGCGCGCAGCGCGCCCTGCAGGAGCCGGGTGCGGCAGAACCTCGGCCCCATGCTCGTGAGGCCCGCGGCGACGCCCGGCGATAGCAAACCTGACGCGAAATCCTTGTAGAGAGTCCTCGCGGACACTCCCTGCGCGAGCAAGGAAGCGACGGCCGCGCCGGCGCTCACGCCGACGATGCGGTCGAAGGAGAGCTGGAGTCCGTTGGCTTCGAGGTGCTCCTCGACGGCGGCCATCGCTCCGATCTCGTACGCGGCCCCGAGAACGCCACCACCGGCGAGGCAGAGAGTGCATTGCGAGTTCATGTCGCGCCCTCCGTGCCCCTCCGATCGAGTTGAATTGCAATGATCACGCCAGCGGATCGTGCCGACCTCGCGTCGACACGCGCGCACTGCGTGTCGTTACGGCACGATCTCGCGTGAACATTTTTCCGCGGCCTCCGCCAGACACTCCCGCAGCTCCCGAGCCAGGACCGCCACGCTCGGCTCCCGCATCATCGAGTCACGGTCGCCGGGCACGAGACGCAGATCGATCCGACGCGCCTCGAGCCCGTAGAGGTCCAGAACGGGATCGAAGACGAACCCGGGGGGTGCGCCGCTGAGAAAGACCGTGATGCGCCCGGGGTACGGCTCGCCGACGTAGCGGCGCGCCGCCTGGAGGTTCATCTCCGGGACGTTGCGCAGGAAGATCCGCGGGACGCGCGCGCCGAGACGCGCGTAGGCGGCTTGCCACAGCGCCGAGCTCACCTTCCGCGCGGTCTCGCGGGCGACGACGCCCGCCTCCTTCCGCGGCCCGTCGCGCCGCAGCCGGCCGACGTGGCGACGGACCTTGTTCCACAGCATGCGGCCCCAGGGGTCGGGGCGGTCGTACCCCATGAACAGCCCCAGGAACGAGACCTTCTCGCCGTCGCGAACGAGCTGGAGCGCCATCTCGAAGGCGACGAGGCTTCCGAGGCAGTACCCCGCGAGCGCATACGGGCCGTGTTGCCGCACCTGCCGGACCTCCGAGAGATAGTGGCCGGCCATCTCCTCGATGGTGCGGTGCACCGGCCCGCGGCCCGACAGCGGCGCGGCCGCCAGCGCATGGAACGGCTGGGCGTCGCCGAGCCGCTCCGACAGCGGACGGTAGAACAGGACCTCGCCGAAGTGACCGTGCACGCAGAACAGCGGCGGAAGGGATCCCTCCGGCTGGATCGGGACGAGCGACGTGAAGCGCGCGGGCTCGCCGCCGCCCTCGATCACCTGCGCGAGGCGCGCGACGGTGGGCGCCCGCAGCAGGGTGGCGAGCGGCACGCTGGAACCGAATTCGTGCTCGATGGCGGAGAAGAGGCGCACCGCGAGAAGCGAGTGCCCTCCGAGGGCGAAGAAATCGTCGTGGATCCCGACGGGGCGAACTCCGAGAAGCTCCTCCCACATCGCGGCCAGGCGCGCCTCGAGATCGCTGCGCGGCTCGGCGTACCGCGATGCGCTCGCGGTGACACCTCCCGGATCCGGCAAGCGGCGGCGATCCACCTTGCCGTTGGGCGTCAGCGGCATCTCGTCGAGGAAGACGAACTGGCTCGGGACCATGACGTCGGGAAGGCGCTCGCGGAGCCGGTCGCGCAGCTCGTGGGGCGTGCCGCGATCGCCGTTTCCGGCCACGTAGGCCACGAGCCGCCCGTCGCCGGGAGCGGCCTCGCGCAGATCGACGGCGGCCGCCGCGACCCCCGGCTGGCCCGACAGCACCGCCTCGATCTCGCCGAGCTCGATTCGGTGGCCGCGGATCTTCACCTGACGGTCGTTGCGCCCCAGGAAGTCGATGCGGCCGTCGGCGCGGTAGCGGGCGAGGTCCCCCGTCCGGTAGAGCCGAGCGCCGTCGCGGGGAACGAACGGATCCGGCCGGAACCGCTCGCGCGTCAGGTCTTCCCGATGGCGGTACCCCCGCGCGACGCCATCCCCGCCGATGTGCAGGTCGCCCACGACCCCGATGGGAACCGGCTCCCCGTGCCGGTCGAGCAGGTAGACGCGGGTGTTGGCCATCGGCCGGCCGATGGGCACCGGCCCGTCCTCCCCCGGATCGACCCGTTGGAGCAGCGACCAGATCGTGGTCTCCGTGGGGCCGTAACAGTTCCACAGCACGCGGCAGCGTGCCGACAGCTGCGCCGCGAGGCCCCTCGGCATCGGCTCGCCGCCGCACAGGAGCGCGACGTCCGGGCCCCCGCGCCAGCCCGCCTCGACCAGCATCCGCCACGACGAGGGCGTCGCCTGGATCAGCGTCGGCCGGCGCTCGTCGAGGAAGCGCGCGAGGGCGACACCGTCGCGGGAGAGATCCCCCGGCACGATCACGATCCGCGCGCCCGTCGCGAGCGGCAGGTGGATCTCGAGCCCCGCGATGTCGAACGAGACGGTCGTGAGGCCAGCCACGGCGTCGGTGGCGCCGATGGCCAGCTCCCGCTGCATGCCAGCGAGGTGGTTGACGACAGACCGGTGCTCGATGGCGACGCCCTTGGGTGCGCCCGTCGAGCCCGACGTGGCGATCACGTAGGCGAGATTGCGTGTCCCCGCTCTTCGCCGCTCGGGCGTGCGCGGCTGGCGCTCGACGGCCTCGCGCTCCGCGTCCAGCGCCAGGACCGGAAGCGTCGGCGGGAAGAGCGGCGCCAGCTCGCGGGTCGTGAGGGCCACCCGGGGGATCGCCGAGGCCAGGATCTGCTCGAGCCGCGCCTTCGGATGCGCCGGGTCGAGGGGGAGGTAAGCCCCGCCGGCCTTGAGGATCGCCAGCAGCCCGACGATCAGATCGGGCGAGCGGTGCATGCAGCAGGCCACCAGATCGTCGGGTCGCACCCCCAGGCTCCGGAGGTGATGCGCGAGCTGATTCGCACGGCCGTCGAGCTCCGCATAGGTGAGGGTCGTGATGCCGCACTCCACGGCGATCGCATCCGGCGTGCGATGCGCCTGGGCCTCGAACAGCTCGTGCACGGTGACGCCCGGGTAGGGGTGCTCGGTCGCGTTCCACGAATGCAGGATCAGGCGGCGCTCTTCCGCCGGGAGCAGGGGAAGGTGCCTCACCATCGTGCCCGGCGCCGCCGCGGCCCCGTCGAGCAGCGTGATCAGCTCGCTGGCCATGCGTGCCACCGTAGTCCGGTCGAACAGATCGGTGGAGTAATGGAAGCGCGCCAGGACGACGTCCGAGCGGTCGTCCAGCTCG
>DATKHQ010000113.1:0-4231 GCA_035510175.1 Candidatus Sulfotelmatobacter sp.
GCTCATCCCGAATGCCGCGACCGGGCACATCGCGATCCGCATCGGCGCGCAGGGGGAGCGCAAGACGATCACGACCGCGTGCGCGGGCGGGACGATGGCGATCGGCGACGCCTGGCGGCTGCTCTCGACCGGCGAGGCCGACGTGGCCCTCGCCGGCGGGTCCGAAGGCCTCGTCGGTGACGCGGACGGATTCGCGTTTCTCGGTTTCGACCGGTTGAAGACGCTCTCCACGCGCAACGACGCGCCCGAGCGCGCGAGCCGGCCGTTCGACCGGGACCGCGACGGGTTCGTGCTGGGAGAAGGGTCCGCGGTGCTGATCCTCGAGAGGGAAGAGCACGCCCGCGCCCGCGGAGCCCGCGCCTACGCGGCCGTCCTGGGCTATGCGTCGAACTCCAACCCGGACAGCTTCGTGCAGGTCGACGAGTCCGGGGCGTCGATCGTCACGCTCGGCCGGCGAGCCCTCGGAGTCGCGGGACGCGACGCGAACGAGGTCGAGCACATCAGCGCGCACGGCACCTCGACGATCCCCAACGACCGGACCGAGGCCCGGGCGTTTCACACGCTCTTCGGGCCGAGAGTCGACCGGATTCCGGTCACGGCGCTCAAGTCGATGACGGGACATGCGATCGGGGCGTCGGGCGCGCTCGAAACGGCGGCCCTGGCCCTGGGTCTCCGCCACGGCTGGATCACCCCGACGATCAACTACGAGAAGCCCGATCCCGAATGCGACATCGACGTGGTCGCGAACGCGCCGCGACAGGCGCGGCCGCGGCTCGCCCTCAAGTTCTCGTACGGATTCGGCGGCCACAACAGCTGTCTGGCCCTCGCGCCGGCGTAGCGGCGGATCTCACGACTCCTCGCTGAACATCGCGGCGATCTCCGCTCGCTCCCCGTCGGACAGCTTCAGCTCCAGCGCATGCCGCGCCGACTCCAGATGCGCCGGCCGCCGCGGACCCACCACGACAGCGTCGACCTGCGGGTGCCCGAGGAGCCACGCGATCGCGAGGGCGGCCGGTTCCGCGCCGCGCCGACGCGCCTCCTCGCCGAAGCGCTCGATGGCGCGCGCCGTCCGCTGGCCCGTAAGGTGCCGGTACGGCTCGGGACGCAGCGTCATCCTCGATCCGGGCGGCGGCGGGGCGCCGTCCACGTACTTCCCGGTCAGCCAGCCCCCCGCGAGCGGACTGAACGGCGTGAACCCAACTCGCTCGCGTCCGCAGATGGGCAGGACATCCGCCTCGGCCTCGCGATCGAGGAGCGAGAACGAGTTCTGCACCCAGCCGAAGCGCGCGAGCCCACGTTCCGCGCTGATGCCGAGGGCCTCCTCGAGCCGCCACCCCTCGATGTTGCAGGCGCCGATCGCCCCGACACGCCCATCGCGGACGAGAGCGTCGAGCGCGCCGAGGGTGTCCTCCAATGGGGTCGCGGGATCGGGCTCGTGGATCATGTACAGGGGGATTCGCTCGACGCCCAGCCGCTCGAGGCTCCCCTCGATCTGTTTGAAGATGCGCTCGGGACGGAGCCCGGAGTCCCGCGGGCCGCCCACCACGGAATGAAACACCTTCGTGGTCAGCACGATCGCGTCTCGCGTCCTCCGGTCCTTCGACCGGAGCCATCCTCCGATCGCCGCCTCGCTGCGTCCTCCGCCGTACGCATCCGCGGTATCGAACAGGGTGATCCCCATCTCCCACGCGGCGTCCATCAAGGCACGCGCTTCTTCCTCGGTCTCACCCTTCCCGAAGAATGCCGGGGCCGAGCCCACGCCCCCGAACCCTCCGCATCCGAGCGCGATGCGCGACACCGTGACGCCCGTGGAGCCGAGTGCTCGATACTGCATGGCGCCCGAATCTATCCGGGAGTCCCGAGCGGGCGCAACGCGGCTATGCTTCCCGCGTGAGGACGGCGCTCATCCTGCTCGCCGCGATGCTGGCGCCGGCGTGCGTGCATGCGGCGGAGCCTGCGCGAATCGCCCTCACGTTCGACGACGGCCCGAAGACGAAGCCGACTCCTTTGATGTCGGCCGCGGATCTCAATCGGGCGCTCCTCCACCACCTGACGAAGGCCGGCGCGCCCGCCGCTCTTTTCGTCACGCTCCACAACGGAGCGGACACTCCGGAGGGGCGAGCGTTTCTCGAGTCCTGGGGGGCGGCCGGGCATCGCATCGGCAACCACACCGTCACGCACCCCGACCTCGACGCCGAGGCGATCACCCTGGCCGCCTACGAGCAGGAGATCCTCGACTGCGACAGGGTCATCTCCGCGGTGCCCGGTTTCCGCCCCTGGTTCCGGTTCACGTTCTTGCGCGAGGGAAACACTCCCGAGAAGCGCGACGGCATGCGCGCATTCTTGAAGGCGAAGGGATGGCGCAATGCCTACGTCACCCTCGACACCAGCGATTGGCGCCTCGACCAGCGGCTGGCAACGGTGCTCGCGAAGAACCCTTCCGCCGACCTCGCGCCGATCCGGGAGGCGTACCTCTCGCACCTGAGACAGCGCGCTGCGGCGTACCGCGATCTCTCCCGGCGCCTCTTCGACCGCGACATTCCCCAGGTGATGCTCTTGCATTACAACCTGCTGAACGCGCTCTTCCTGGGGGACGTCATCGAGGCGCTCCGCCGCGACGGGTTCAGCTTCGTCGATCCGGAGCAGGCGTATGCGGATCCCGTCTACCGGCTCGAGCCGGACCGCCCCGCCCCCGGGCAGAGCCTTCTCCTCTCGGTCGCCCGATCGAGGGGTTGGAAGCTCGTTCCCGAGTACGAGCGGCTGATGGACGACGGCGACTTCGAGATCGCGGCGCTCGAGAAGCAGGGATACTAGATGCAGCAAGCGCCACGGGGATACGCCGGCTACTTCTCGCCATGCGCCCACGACCAGGCCGGAACCGAAAGCCCCTTCTTCGCCGAGTAGCCCGTCTGGCGCCAGGCGATCTTCCCCTGCTCGTCGATGAGAACGAATGTGGGGGTACCGCTGACGCCGTAGGCGATGTGGATCGTGCGAAGGGTGTCGGTCGCGACGCGCGCCGGGAAGGGCTTGGTCCACCCGTCGAGGAACTTGCGGACGGTCTCGGGGTCCTCGTCGGTCACGGCCAGGACCGGGACGCCGCTGCTGTCGCTCCAGGCGAGGAGCTCGGGGACCGAGTTCTTGCAGGGGCCGCACCAGGTCGCCCAGAAGAAGACGAGCCGCTTGCCACCGGCGGAAGTCGCATCATCGTCGGCGGGAGTGCGGATCGACGTGAGCGTCGTGAGCGGCGGGGCGGCATCGCCCGCCTTCGGCGGCGCGGGAAGTGCCGGCGCCCTGACGGGATAAGCGGTCAGCGAAACGGTCGTCTTGACCGTCTCCTCCCCGCGGAGGATGTCGAGCGGGATGGCCGTTCCACGCGGCGAGGTCATGATCCACTCGCGGATCCGATTGGGCTCGTCGAAGTGCTCGCCGGGAGGACCGAGAACCACGTCGCCGGGCCGGATGCCGGCGGCGAATGCCGGCGTGTCCGGAAAGACCCGCTGCACCGCGACCGCGCCGCGATCCACGTTCAGGTGCTCCCGCTCGCCGTCCGGTATCGGGCGAAAGTTGATGCCGAGCCACGACGGCAACACGCGCTTGACCGTTTCCAGGTCTTTCTCGAACGGCGGGAGCGGCTCGACGACTTCCGGCGGGGCGGCGCGAGCGACATCATCGTCGAGCGAGCCCACGGGCGTTTTCTCACATGTATCGAGGCGGGCAAAGGCTTGCTTCGCGGCCTCGTCCCCGCTCGATTGGAAGTATTGGAGGCCCGCGATGCGGACGAGAATCGTCCGCATCCGCGCCAGCGCCGCGAGTCGGACGTCCACGCGGTACTGCGCGGTCTCGGCGTCGGCGTGCGTCGCCCGATCGTCCTGCATGCGCCTCCAAACGTCCTCCCGCCCCTGGGTGAACGCTTTGATCGCCGGGAGAGCCTCGGCAAGCATCGCCTTTCGCTCCTCGGCGCTTTGCGCGTTGAGCGTCTTCAGGTCGGTCTTCTCCTTCCAGGCCGGCGTGCTGTCGAGAAACTGCTGCAGGTTCTCGCGACGGAGGTCGTTCAACGTCAGCTCCCACCGGTCCTCGTACGTCTCCAGCTCCTTTGAGAGCGACTGCAGGTCTTCGATCCGCGGATCCAGCTCCTTGAGCGTGCGGGGGCTGAACGTGCCGTAGACCTCGCCCAGTCGATCGAGCAGGCGGATCGATTCCTCCCATCGCGCGCGGCTCTTCCAAGCGGCAC
>DATKHQ010000114.1:0-8848 GCA_035510175.1 Candidatus Sulfotelmatobacter sp.
CGCACCTCAATCTTGGACGTGCGCTGGCCGCCAAGGGGCGGCACGAGGATGCCGCGGCGGCCTACCGGGAAGCGCTCACCCTCGACCCCCGCGATCCGGAGGCTCACTCCGACCTCGGGGTCTCGCTCGCGGCGCTCGGCCGTACCGACGAGGCCCTCACTCACTACGAGCAAGCGCTCAAGCTGCGTCCCGACTATCCGGAGGCGCTGAACAACCTTGGCAGCGCGCTCACGGGGCTCGATCGGGCGGCGGAAGCGCTACCCCACCTGCGCCGCGCGATCGCGCTCCGGCCCGAGTACGCCAAGGCGCACTACAACCTCGCGGTCGCCCTGTACGCCACGCAGAGTTACGACGACGCCCGGAAGGAGGTCGAAACCGCCAGGAGCCTGGGCCTGACGCCCCCGCAGCGCTTCGTCGACATGCTCTCGGCGAAACGCTGAGGGGCATTCCGGTTTAGTCCCCTTCTTCTTGCGAGGCTCCCCGGATACCGCCTCGCGGCGAAGAAGGGGACTAAACCGGAATGCCCCCGGAGCAGAGTTTCCCCACTACAAGTAGCCGAGCGAGCGGAGGCGATCGCGGAGATCGTCCTCGGATTCTCCGCGGTTCCGGCCGACGGCATCGTGCCGGGTCGACCGCCACCACTCCGCGAGACGGCTGGCCATCGCCGCGGCGCGCTCGCGCTCCTCGCCCGACACGTCCCGCGTCTCGCCGCGATCGTCGTCGAGCTTGTAGAGGGACGCTCTCCCGAGCCCGACGTCGACGATGCTGCTCCAGGCCGGCGTGCGCATCGACACGGCGGTGACGCGCTTCCCCGTGCTCCGCGGCGCGTCCGTGACGTCGACCGACGAGAGGGCCTCCCCCGTCCCCACCGGCAAGCCGCGAAACGCGGGCAGCAACCCGTCCCCCGCGGGAACCCCCTTTGGATGGACTCCCAGGTAGGAAAGGATCGTGGGGAAGACCGTCCGGGTCTCGACGACCTCGTCGGTCATCGGCCGCGGGGGAGAGACACCGGGCAGCACCACGAAAAGCGGGACGTGCACGATCTCCTCGTGCAGGGCCGTCGAGTGGCCGAGCGTGCCGTGCTCCAGGAACTCCTCGCCGTGATCCGCGACGACCACGATCGCCGTGTCCTCGAGCCGCCCCCGGGAGGCGAGATGGTCGACGAGGCGCCCGATCTCCCGATCGGTGTAGGCGACCTCGCCGTCGTAGAGATCCTCGAGGTACCGCAGATCGCCCGGCTCGAGGTGGTGCCGCCAGTGCTCCAGCTCGTCGAAGTTCATCCCGCGGCGGGAGAGCCAACCGGCGTACGACGCGCCGAACGGAAACTCGTCGTGCGGAACGTACTGGTAGTGCGGGTCGAAATAGTGCACGAACAGGAAGAAGCGATCGCCCTCGTGCCTGTCGACGAACCGAGCGGCGAGATCGGTCACGGACGGCGAGGTCACCGCGTCGGGCCCCAGGTCGTTCCGGTCGTCGAACTCGTCGAATCCTTGCGCGAACCCGTGATCGGCGTTGACGTACAGATGAGAGACAACGGCGCCGGTGCGGTACCCGGCTTCCTTCAGAACCTCGGCGAGCGTCGTCGCGCCGTGCGGCAGCGCCCCGAACAGCTCGGTCGCACCATGCTGCTGCGGGTAGACCCCGGTGAGGATCGAGGCGAACGACGGCATGGTCCAGCACGACGCCGAGTAGGCCCGGTCGAACACGACCCCTTTCTGCGCCAGCGCCCGGAGACTTGGCGTGAGCCATCGTCCCTCGGCATCCGGACGCAGCAGCGTGGTCCGGTCCCAGCGCAACGTGTCGATCCCTATGAGGATGACGTTCTTCGGGTTGGCCACGGGCGCCGGCGCAGGCGTCACGGCGAACGCCGCGGCCAGGATCAAGGGCGGGAGGATCGCGAGCACGAGGCTCGCGCGCCGTCCCGGCGCGCGCGGCAGGACGAACCGCCACCAGCACCCCGTCAGGAGCGCTCCGGCCAGGAGAACCGCCGCCTTCCCGGCCGTTCCCTC
The DNA here is from genome assembly GCA_035510175.1 of Candidatus Sulfotelmatobacter sp. Lineage (GTDB taxonomy): Bacteria > Acidobacteriota > Polarisedimenticolia > Polarisedimenticolales > DASRJG01 > DASRJG01. Next base: position 2,010 of record DATKHQ010000114.1, read on the forward strand.
GAGACGCAGCCGGTCGTGCGCCGAGGGCGTCGCCAAGAACCAGGCCGCGAGCAGCGCGACCGAGCCGAGCCCCAGGATCGCCGCGAGCACGACGCGGAAGCCGCGCCGCGGATCGGGACGCTCGATCCGCCGCGCGGCCGCGGCCGCCGCCGCGAGGAAGGCGAACACCGAAAGGGTCGCGACCGGGATCGCGGCCGGCACGTACCCCCGACGCAGATCGGCGGCCACCGCGAGGACCGTCCCCGCCGCCAGGACGGCGAGATAGGCGCGGCGGCGCCGCCCCGCATCCGCGGCGATCGAGACCGCGGTGGTGTCGCTCGCCCGCCCGCGCCGCAGGAGGTCGGCGGCGATCAGCAGGGCCGCCGCGATCGCGCCGGCGGCGACTCCCGAAGCCGCCTGCGCGCGCACGAGGAGCACCGCGGTCCGGAGGAATCCCAGCGCGACGTAGTGCTGCCCCGCGAGCGCTCGCGCCCCGCAGATGAGCCCGAGCGCCAGCCCCGAGGCCTCGAGCGCCGCCGCCCACCGCACCGCCTTGCCCGCACCGCTCATCGACGCGTCGCCCACTCCGGCACCATCGCCGCGATCGCGGGGCTGACCGCGATGAGCTGCCCCTTGTTGCCGGGTCCGCCCTCGACCAAGAAGACCGGAACGTATCCCGCGCCCTCGAGCTCCCCGAGGTTCTGGTCGAGATCGTAAACGACATCCGGCGGCTTCCACCCGCATCGCGCGGCGATCTCGCCGGCGGCGCGGAAGTAGGCGCCGTAGCCGAGCACGAGGCCCTCTGCGCTGCGCGGCGCCCCCGCGGTCACCGGGCACGACGTCAGGGCGCGATCGACGAGCCCTCGACGGTCCACGACCTCCACACGATCGGGGCGATCGAGCACCAGGTGGTATGGAACGATCCCCATCTGACCCGACATCAGCGACACGCGCCCGGCGCGAAGCGCGCCGACCCGGTCCACGACGGTCTCGAGCGCCGCGATCGCGGGAAGGTCGCGGCGGTGGATCCGGTTCACCCGCTCGAACGGCGAGTAGCGCGTGGCGGCACCATGCACGGTCTCGGAGACCTTCCACAGCGGCGCTCCCGTCGACGACGTGAACGCGAAGTACGCCATCCCCGCGACCTGCAGCGCGAAGAGTCCGGCGGCGACGCCCCGCCTCCCGGCCGCCACGCGCTCGAGTGCCGTGGTCGCGAGGATCGCCGCGGCCGGCCAGGCGGGAACGAGGAACCGCCCGCCCTCCATCCAGTCGCCCCCCGAGGCGACGACGAACGCCGCGTCCGCGAGTACCAGCGCCGCCGCGGCCACGGTGAGAGAAGGCACCGGTACACCCCGCCGGAGATCCCACAGCGCGATCCCCAGTCCCGCCGTCGCCGCGACGGCGAACGGGAGCGCGGCGGGGCTGGCGAGATGCCGGACGATGTACAGGGTCCCGGCGAGCGCGGCTCCCGCCGAGAGGCCCGCGGACTTCGCGATCACGGGTTGCGGGAAGAAGCTGCCGAAGTACGCGAGGCGCCACCCGCCGACGAGCAGAAACGCCACGGCGGCTCCCGCGGCGAGAAGCGCCGGTTTCGACGGCGTCGCGCCTCGCTTCCGGCGGGCGAGCCCGGCACCGCCCGCGATCACGAAGAGCAAGATCGCCACCAGACCCGACTCGGGACGCGCGATCGTGAAGACCGCGACCGCCAGCCAGGTCGCGGCCGCCGGCCGCGGCGGCGCATCCGGCTCGATCTCGCGCGCGAGCCGCGCCACGAGCCAGGCCCCGCACAGCGCCGCGAGCGCCGTCTCCATCCCGCTGAACGACCAGTAGACGAGATACGTGGAGGTAGACAGGAGCGCTCCGGCCATCAGCCCGCTCCGGCGGGCGTCACGTCCGTGGCATTGCAACAGGACGACCGGAACCGCGGCGCCGCAGGCCACCGACACGAGAACGCCCAGCGTGGGGATGGGAATCGAGGTCACCCGCGCGAGCGCTCCGAGAATCACGACGAGGAGCAGGCTCGAGCTCTGCTCCACCCGGTCGCCGGAGTAGTTCAGCAGCGCGCCGCGCGTGGCGAGCGTGTGCGCCGGCCAATACGTGATGTGCGCGTCGTCCCGTCCCGTCGAGACGAACAACAGCGCGCCGAGTGCGACGACGAGGGCCGGTCCGATCCAGATGCCCCAGCGCCCCGATCTGCTCGCGGGCACGGCGTCCGCCACGCTCCCCTCCACCGGGCGCGGAGTATAGCGGGGGCTCGGCGCGCTTGCCCTCGCGCTCCCCCGAGCGTATAAGGCCGCCCATGCCGCGCGGGCGCACGCTCCTATTGCTGGGACTTCACGCCGTCGGACTCGCGATCGCGCTCTACCTGACGTGGCTTTACGACTTGTCGCACTACCTCGTCGGCGGCGAAGCGACATTGTGCACGTGGGGTAAGTGGTTCGATTGCCACGCGGTCATCCGGAGCCGCTGGGCCGAGATCGCTCCGGGCTGGCCGATCTCCGCCGCCGCCGTCGCGTACTTCACGTTCCAGATCCTCTGGACGGCGACCGAGGGCCGCGCGATCTCCAGGACGCGCCCCGACGTGCCGCTGCTCCTCAATCTGGCCGCGTGCCTGACCGGGCTGATCTGGCTCGGTGCGATGGTGTTCTCCGTGAGAGCGCTCTGCCCGTTCTGCCTCGGCATCGATCTCGTCCTCTGGGTCTCGCTCGCGGTCCGCTGGCTGTCCCGCCCGGCCGTCGCCGACGGCGCGGCCGATCTCGGGGGGGCGAGGACCGCCCTCCTCGCGGCGGGGGTGGCCGCCGCCGTCGCGGGTCCGAGATGGCTCGGCACGGCCCAAGCGCACGCCCTGATGCGGAAGGACGCCGCCGAGATCCTCGCCCAGGCGCCACGGCAGGAGCTTGCCGGAGCGCCCTCCGGTCCGCCGACCCTCGTTGCGTTCATCGACTTCGGCTGCCCGATCTGCCGCCGCGGCTCGCGGACGCTTCGCGAACTCGCGCGCGAGAGCCCGGATGCGTTCCGGCTCGTCCTCCGACACTTCCCGATCAACCCGGATTGCAACCCGAGCGTGCCGAAGACGAACCGGTCGGAGGAGCATCGTTTCGCCTGCGAGGCGGCCCGGCTCGCCCTGGCGGCGGAAGCGGAGGGGCGGCTCGAGGAGGTCTACACGACGCTCTACGACCATCAGGAATCGCAGGGCGCGGAGGTCGCGCGGCTCGCGAGGGACCCGGCCCTGTCCACGCGACTCGCCGCGGGAGACCCGGAGCGTCGCCTCGCCGACGACGTGGCGTTGGGCCTGAGGATCAAGCTCGAGGGGGTGCCGACATACTTCCTCGACGGCTACGAGATCGAGGGCCCGCGCGACCTCGACGAGTGGAAGATGCTCCTGGACTCCGTGAGATCGAAGCGCCGGACGCCCTAGTACGTCGCGAGGAACTTCGCGACGCTCGCCTCCTGCGCGGACTTCTGGGCCGCGCACAGGTCGATCCGCTCGAGAGCCTGCGCGAGATTGCGCTCCCACCCCGGGAACCCGTTCAGCCGGTCCTTGAAGAACGTGGCGGCCTCGGCGCGGTGCCCCGGGTCGCAGAAACCCGACACGATGGAAGGTAGTCTCGAGCCCGACTCGCGCGGGATGCGGGTGACGTATGCGTCGAAGTTCTGCTCCAGGAATCCCCAGGCCTGCTCTCGTGTCTTGTCGTCGCTGGCGCCGCGGAGGATCGCCCCGGCCTCGCGAACGTCGAACTCGTCGGTGAGCAGAAGGGAGAGGGCGTCCTTGAGGATCGCGGGGTCCCGGAAGCTCCCCATCGCCGCGAGCAGGCGCGTGCGGTCACGGCGATCGGCCGTCTTCTTCGCCTCCGCGCGGAAGCGGTCGAACAGGGCGCGGTCTCCGTCGAGCGCCGCTACGCTGAGCACCGATCCCACCATGTCGGGATCGATCGCCTTGCGGTCGTCCAGCCACGCGAGGGCGAGCCGCCGGGCGTCCGCGCGCAGCGCGGCGTCCTCGCCGTCATCGGCCACCATCGGCACGATGGACTGCCTGAGGAGCCGCGTCTCGTCGTCGTCGCCCGGCCGCGCCGTCCACCCCAGCTCGTGTGCGCGCGCGCCGAACATCTTGTCGACGAAGCGCGCGTAGTTCGGGCGGAGCGCTTCGGGCACGAGGTGCGAGCGGATGCTCGCGGCGATCCCGATCGCCGCCGCGGTGAGTTGCCGGTCGGGGTCCCCGGCGAACATCGGGACGAACGCGAGCGCATCGGCCATCGGCAGGTCGCCGGAGCGCACCAGAGCCTCGACGTCGCCGAGCGTGCCGAGCTTCTCCGGAAGCGTCAGGACGGCCCCCCCGTCCTTGAACAGACGGGCGAGCAGGTCACCGGAGTAGCTCACCCGGTAGTAGCCGTCCCGTCCGGAATTGACCAGGACCCAGTCGGGGCAGCCCACCACCTCCCCGAGCGGCATCTCGCCCGATGCGGCCTCGAGGAGCATGCACGCCCGGGATTCCTTCTTCCCCGACCGCCAGCGCGCGCAGATCGGAATCTTCCAGGTCTGGGCGCTCGAGCCGGACGAGCCTTCGGGCAGGTACCGCCGCTGCGACAGCGAGAGCACCGGAGGCTTGTAGTCCTCGCAGCGGAGATCGACGGTGACGAGCGGGACGCCCGGCTGGTCGAGGAACGTCGCGAAGGCGGACGCGACCTCGGGCTTCCCCTCCCGCGAGATCGCGGAGAGGAAATCCGCCGCGGCGGCGTTTCCCCAGCGGTGATCCTCCAGGTACCGGCGCACGCCCTTCTGGAACGCCGCCTCCCCCAGCCACTCCTCGAACATCCGCAACGTCGCGGCCCCCTTCTGGTACGTGATCCCGTCGAACGCGTTCTCGATGTCCCCCTTCTCCACGATCGGCTGGCGGACCTTGCGCGCGGTGACCAGCGAATCGGCTCCCATCGCGCGGGAGGCGGACTGCGCGCGCGAGGCCGCGGTCCCCCACTCCGGCTTCCACTCGGCGACGATCTTCGAGGCCATCCAGCTCGCGAACCCCTCGTTGAGCCAGGTGTCGTCCCACCAGGCGAGCGTCACGAGGTCGCCGAACCACTGGTGCGCGAGCTCGTGCGCCGTGGTGTTGGCGAGCCCCCGCTTCTGCGCGACCGAGAGCTGGTCGCTCCGGCTCAGCAAGGAGGACTGCGCGTAGGTGACCATCCCGGGGTTTTCCATCGCACCGAATGCGACGGTCTGCGGGATCGTGACCTCGTCGAGCTTTTCGAACGGATAGGGCGTCCCGAAGTACTTCTCGAGACGCGCCACGATCTCGGGAGTGATCGATACCGCGTAGCGTCCCTCGTCGCTCAGGCCGTGGGGGGTCACGACGCGGAACGGCACCCGCTTCCGTCCGACGGTTCCGCCGTCGACGACGTCGAACGGCCCAACCGCCATCGCCACGAGGTAGCTCGGCAGCGGCGGCGTCTCGGCGAACACGACCTTCTTCATGCCCCCGGCCTCGTCGACCTGGGAGACGATGCGGGTGTTCGACACGGCGACGTGGTCCTTCTTGACGTGCAGCGTCAGCTGCCACGGGGCCTTTGCCGAGGGCTCGTCGAAGCACGGGAAAGCCCGCCGCGCGTCGATCGCCTCGAACTGGCTGAACGCGTACCAGTCGTCGTGCTCCTTCTGCACGAACAGGCCGTGCGTCGCGGTCTTGCTGAACGCGCCCGTGAACGTCAGGCGCAGGCTCGCCCGCCCTGGTCCGATCGGACGCGGGAACGACACCCCGACGAAGTCGTCGCCGCCGGGCACCACGGTCCCGGGAGCCGACGCGCCGCCCGTCGCGACCTCGATCTCGCCGATGTCGAGCTCGCTTGCGTTCAGCCAGAGGAGCGACGTGGCCTCGGCCAGGTCGACGTCGATGACGATAGACCCGCTGAACCGAGGCTCCGTCGGAACGATCGTAAGCTCGAGAGCGTGATGGCGCGGCTTCGCGATCGAGGGGAGCCGGAGAGTGGGAGGGGCTGCGGCGGTCGAAGCGTCCGAAGCGGTGCACGCGAGCGCCAACACCAGCGGCGCGAGCCGGAATAATTTCCCGTCCATGTCCTCCCCCCGCGTATGCCCGGATGATTATGCGTCGAAACCGGGCGAGCGGGGTGCCGCCGGGCTTTCGCCCGGCGCCGGTTTACTCGATCGTGCCTCCCCTGTCACCCTCCTTGGGAGGCTTCTCCTGCGGCTTGTTCGTCTTCCTGTTGGACGGCCGCTCGGGCGACTTGGGCGCCTGTGACTCGGGGCTCGGGGCGGTGGGGTGAGTCTGCGGGGCCTGCACCGGCGGGGGCGCGCTGTGCGGTGCCGGCGGAGGAGCGTGCGGGGCGACGGGCGTCCGCTCCAGTACGGGCGCCTCGCCCTGCCGCGGAACGTGGGGCGTGGCGTGCTGCGCCGGCGCCGACCGTTCGGGCATCACGCTCACCCGCTCGTTCGACGGCGGAAGCGGATGCCGGGCCGAGACCGGCTGCGCCGCTCTCACGTGCGGTCCGCCGTGGTCCGCGGCGATCGCCAGCTGTTCCCGCCGGACGGACGCGAACGGGGCCACTCGCGCGACCGACTCGACTCTCGCCGGCCGGAGCGTCCGGCCGCTGGCCCGCTCGACGACGCGGACGTCCGGGCCGCGATTGACGACCACGTCGTTCTCGATCGCGAGACCGCGCACGGGAGTCGTGTGTTCGAGGATTGTCGCCCGGCGCGCCTCGGGGATGACGCAGGGGCCGATCCGCGGCGCGACGAAGTCGTGATTGGACACGAACACGAACGACGCCGCGGCCGGCGGCGCGGCACCCAGCGAGACGCCGATCGCGAATTCAGGCGGCACGGGGGCCCAGCCGATCGCCTCGGGTCCG
>DATKHQ010000115.1:0-16520 GCA_035510175.1 Candidatus Sulfotelmatobacter sp.
TCCGGCCCTCGAGCCACCCGGCCCACCCCAGGAGCAGTCCGGACCGAACGAGCTCGAGCGCGAAGATCGTCACGCTTGACGCCGCCCAGCCGGTCAGGAAGAGCCGTGCGCGCGACACCGGCCGCGAGAGGATTCCGAAGATCGTCCCGGCGCGAACGTCCGCACCGATCTGGTTCGCGCCGAGAAACACGACGAGGAGCAGCATGACGACCTCGTACCCCTGAGTCGCATCGAAAGCCTTGGTTCGGAGGAACGCCACCTTTTCGAGGGCGTCGCCCTGCGCCTCGTACTCCGAAACGACCACGATCATCGGCAAGGCCATGAACAGGAGCGCGAAGAGGCCGCCGGCGAGGAAGACCCTCCCGGCCGCAAGCCGGGCCAGCTCGCGCCGGAACAACGCCGCTGCGCTTCCACTCATGACGCCGCGTCTCCCGCCGAAGTCAACCGGAGGAACGCGGCCTCGAGACTCGGACGCTCCGGTGTGACCGAGACGATGTGGGCGCCGTTCCCGGCGAGTCTCTCGAGGATCCGGTCCTGGACCCGAGGATCGGCAACCGCGAGGCGATGGACCGCCGCCGATCCCGGCTGCGGCTCGCGCGCGACGCCGAGCTCGCCCAGGAACGGGTCGAACCGCTCCCCGTGCTCATCGTGGAAGATGACCGTGCTGCCTTCCGCTCCCGTCCCGAAGGAGGCCAGCGGCGCGTCCGCCACGACCCTCCCACGAGTTGAGGATCAGGACGCGATCCGCGACCGCCTCGACGTCGGACAGGATGTGTGTCGAAAAGAGCGTCGTCTTGCCACGGTCCCGGCGTCCCCGCAAGAGATCGCGGACGGCAAGCCGCGTCGACGGGTCCATGCCCGACATCGGCTCGTCGAGTATCAAGATTTCGGGATCGCCGAGAAGCGCCTGGGCGAGTCCGATTCGCTGGGTCATCCCCTTCGAGTACGCTCCGACGCGCTTCCCCGCGGCGGAGGTGAGGTCGACATCCTTCAGCGCGGCGTCCACGCGCTGCTCCCGCCCTTCGATCCCTCGTCCCGAGAGCGCATCGAACCGCCGCAGGAGGGCGCGCCCCGTCGAGAACCGGTCGAACGCGAAGACCTCCGGTAGGAATCCGACACTTTCTCTCGCCTCGGGTGCCATCGGAGAGCGGCCTGCGAGGAGAGCGCGCCCTCGTGACGGGAACAAGAATCCAAGCAGGATATGAACGGTCGTCGACTTGCCTGCCCCGTTCGGTCCCAGGAAACCGTGAATCTCTCCGGGCGGAAGTGCGAAGCTCACGGAGTCGAGCGCAGTTTTCTTCCGCATGAGGAAACCATCGCGAAAGTCCTTTCCGAGGTCTTCGGCGACGAGTTGTGCGGCGCTCATGATGGATTCTTTCCGCCGGCCCCCTGCGGCAGCTTGCTCAGCACCGACCAAAGCCTGGATGCCCCATATTCCTTGTACCCCACCTGCGCGTCCAGGATCTCTCCCTTCGGTGAGATCACGTACGTCGTCGGAAACGCGCTGACTTTCCACAGTTCTGCGATCTTGCCGTCCTCGTCGAGGGCGAACAGCGCGCCGCCGTATCGTGTGTCTTTCAGGAGCGGACGCACCACCCCGGCAGCGTCCTTGAAGTTCACCGCTAGATAGACGAGTTCCACTCTGTGCTTCTTGTCGCCATTCCACTCCTGGACGAATTTTGCCAGCTCGGGCATCTCGACGCGGCACGGCAGGCACCAGGAGGCCCAGAAAGACACGACGACTGCCTTCCCCGCCAGGGCCGAGAGCTGCACCGTCTTTCCGTCGGGCGTGGCCGCGTTCAGCTCGGGTGCCGGCGCGTTCGTCGGCAACAGCGAGGATTCCGCCTTGGGAAGCTGAAGCCGCGCAACCAGACGGTACTGCAGGACGCCCGTCGCGATGGCGATCACGGCAAGGATCCCAACCGAGGCGCGACGAATACCTTGCCGATCTAGGATCGCCCGCTCCCGAACGCGCGCGCGGCGTTGACCAGCACCGCGAGCTTCGCGCGGACGACTGATTCCGGTAGACCGCGGAAGCCGCCATCCGGCACGGCCCACAACCGATCGGACGCGATCAGTGCCGCCGCCCGCCGCAGGCGCTCGCTGACCTGTTCGACCGCCTCGACCCGCGTCTCGAGCGTGTCGACGACGCCGACGCCGAGAAAGCGGCCCGCTGGAAGCGCCACGGCGAGGCTCTCGAGCCCGGCCCCTTCAGAGTGGGCCGCCGCGACGAGAAGACCGTCCGCGGGCAGCGAGGCGAGCGCCGCGCCGTCCCTCTCGAGGTCGGCGTACCCCAGGTAGACCCAGGTCCGCGCGCGGCCGGCCGCGGGGCTGAGAACGCTCTCCAGAGCTTCCGCGAGCAGCGGCAGCTCCGCGGGGACGGCTCCAGCCGCGGGCTCGTCGATCTGGATCTCGGCGGCGCCGGCCGTGACGAGGTCCGCCACCTCCGCGCGGACGATCTCGACGAACGCTTCGCACGCCTTGCGCCGCGAGCCGTAGTGCTCGTCGAAGGAGCTGTCCATCAGCGTGTACGGCCCGGGAAGCACCGCCTTCACGGCGGTTCCGGTCAGGCCGCTCGCGAAACGCCAGCGATCGGCCGCGGTGCCGCCGGCGCGGACGATCGGTCCGACGATCCTCGGTTTCCGCACGTACCGGTCGCCGACGACGCGTACCCACCCTGCGATCTCGATCCCGCCGAGGCGCTCGGCGAATCCGGCCACCGGATCGACGCGCTCCATCTCGCCGTCGACGAAGAGATGAATGCCGGCCTCCTCCTGCTGCGCGATCGCGCGCCGCGCGGCGTCCTCCTCGGCGGCGCGCAGCATGCCGGCGTCGATTTCCCCCTCGTTGAATTGGCGCCGCGCCTCCTGGAGCGCCGCCGGCTGCGGGAACGATCCGATCGTCGTGGTCAGGAGCGCCATGACCACTCCCGTTCGAGCTTCTCCTTGAGATAGCGGGCCTGCAGGAGCTTGTCGAACGCCTCGTCCCGCGGGATGAGCTCGAGCGAGCACTGCGGGCCGACCATCACGTCCCGCGCCATCAGCGATGCGCGGTACGGGACGAGCCGCTCGGCCACCTCCTGCGCCGTCTCGATGCGCGTCGTGCGCGCATCGAACAGGCCGAGGTGCACGCCGCGCCCCGACGGAAGCTCGGCCAGAAGCGGCCAGTTGCCCGGCCCATGCACCATGTCGAGGCCGAGGTGCGTTCCGGGAAGTTGGGACGTCCCTCCGACGCCGAGCGCCGAGAGATCGCCGAAGTACGTCGAGAGGATCGTCGTGGCCCCGTCCCCGGCCGCGGCGAAGATCGTCCGTGCGGATTCGGCGACGAGATCGACGTCCTCCGGATGGCGGCACAAGACCGGCTCGTCGAGCTGGAGGATCCTCACTCCCACGTTCGCCAGATCGCGCGCTTCGTCGGCGAGCGCGCCGGCGAGGGCCGCCGCGAGCGTCTCGAGCTTGCCGTAGTGGCGATCCTTCGCCGCGCGGGCGAAGGTGACGGCTCCGGGGAGGACGGCCTTCAGCGCCTTCGGGCGGACCTCGAACGCCTTGTGCGCGTCGCGCACCGCGATCGGCTCCCGCCGGGAGACGGCGCCCACCACGATCGGCGTCCGGTCGAACAGTCCGGTCTCGAACCAGCGCGCGAGCCCACCGAGTGCCACGCCTTCGAGCCGGGCGGCGAAGTGGGAATTCGGGCCGCTCCACCGTACGAGGCCGTCGGTCACGACGTCGAGGAACGCGCGGCTCTGCTCGGCGACGACGAGCGTCGCGACCTCGTCCTCGATCCGGCGGACGTCCTCCTCGGTGGCGCGTCCCGCGTCGCGCTCCTCGGCGATCGAACGGAGCTGCTGGTCCCAGGCGAAATCGCCGATCCGCGGGTAGGCGGAATGGACGGCGGAGCGGATCATGGGGACCTCACGGGCCTGCTATCTTCACCGGCTCCGGGCAGCGGCGCAATTGTCTCTTGGTTTACCTCTCGCGCAGCACGAAGCCGAAGGTCTCGCCGACCCGGCAGGCCTTGACCGCGATCGCGTTGGACCCCGCGTCGAAGTGGACCGGTATCGCGATCTCGCCGTTCGTTGCCCCCACCGCGAGGGTCGCCCCATCCCCGGCCCTGGAACGGCCGAACAGGGCGTCGAGCGAGATCGCCGGGGTCCGGTACGGAGACCGTGAGAAAACAAGGTGGCCGTTCACGTAGAGCTTGACCTCGTCGTCGGTGGTCAGGCCGATCGTCGCGTCCCGCGCCGCTTCGCTCGGCACCGACGTCGTCGCCACCGCGCAGGCGTCGCGGGCGCCGGGCGGAACGCCGCCGAGGCGGGCGAGGTCGACGAAGCCCTGTCCCGACGGCGGCGCGTTGCCGCGGGTCGCGGCCGGGCCTCCGGGCTCGCCCTCGAGAGGTTCGTCGAATCCGACGCGATGCGGATCCGGACGGACTCCCGCGATCGCGAAGCCGCCGATCGTCTTGCCGTCGTCGTCGAGCCGGAAGACGACGGCGTTCGGGTCGGACCAGACCTCCGTGAAGCGCGGATCGCGCCGCGCCAGCCTCAGGAAGCTCACGTAGCGCCGCGGCACGAACGCATGGCGGCACCGAAACGTCTCCCGGACGGGAGCCCAGGCGTCCCTCACGGTCCCGTGCGCCAGATCCTCCCAGAGGCGGCAGCGCTCGGGGCTCGTCGCCCAGAAGAACGTCGCGTCCTGGCCGATCAGGTACCTGTGCGTCGTGTCCTCGAAGAACAGCTCGGGGAACTCGTCCCAGCCGAGGTGAAAGATCGTCTCGTCCGCCGGCACGTTCGCCTTCATCCAGCGCGCCGCGGCCCGCCACCGCGCCGGCTCCTCCTGGGCCGCCGCGACCTGATTCTCTCGGAGCGTGTGCCGGACACCGGCGCACAGCGCGACGACGAGCGCGCCGCCCACGGCCAGGCGCGCCGCCCGCGCATGCCGCCCGAGACGGGCCGCCGCGGCCGAAACCCCCGCCGGGAGCGCCTCGAGGTCGCGGGCGATGCTCCCCGCGAGGAGCACCGTGAGCGGCGCCCACAGCTCGACGAATCGCCGGCTCAGCAGTGTGAGCCCCAGGAACCCAACCGACGCCGCGAGGAGGGTGCGCGTGTCGTCCGCGACCGTGCGCACGCGCGTCAGCCCGTAGAGCGCTGCCGCGAACAGGAGAAAGACCCCGAGGTTCTGCAGGAGGAGCTGGTCCGCCGGCGCCGGCAGCATCTCCGTCCCGACGCGCAGCAGGTCCCCCATCGCCCACGACGACTTCAGCACGCCCACGTTCGCCGTCCACCAGAACGACAGGTTGTTCGGGAAGTACGGAGTCAGGACGCTCCCCGCGACAGCACCGCCGATCGCCGCGAGCGACGTCCGGAAGCGTGCCGAAAGTCCCGTTCCGGGCGGAAGGGTCCGGTGGGCGTCGTGAAGGAGCGCCAGGGCCGGGAGGAGATGAAACGAGCAGTGCGTATGGGCATAGAGGAAGGTGAGCCCGAACGCCGCCGCGGCGCGTCCGGTGAAGACCGCCGCGAGCCCCAGGAACAGGATCGCGAGCCCGAGGACGAGCGGCCGCGAGTAGGTGAGCCTGTAGGCGAGCTCCGGCGCGATCGCGATGAGGCCGATCGCCCAAAGCGACGGCCACGGCACGCGCAGCGCGCGCAGGAGCGCCCAGAACGACACCATCGCGGCGGCGGCGGCGACGACCGCGAGCACGCGCGCTCCCACCATCTCGTCGCCGAGCGTGAACGGGATCAGGAGGAGGTGATACAGGAGATTGAAGTCGGCGAACCGGTCGCGCAGGAACGACTCCTGCCACCACGGAAACACGCGCGAGATCCCGTGGGCGCGCAGGAGCGTCGCGTACCGGACGTGGAACCAGCCGTCGCCGCAGTAGATCGGGGGCCCCGCCCAGCGCGTCAGCCCGGTGACGACCGCGGCGACGGCCGCGACCGCCCCGGCGCCCGCGAGCGCCCGGAACCCGGGGCGCGTCACGCCGCGAGCATCCGCGAGCGATCCTGGATCCGGTCCATCCACGCCTTGAGGTGGGGCGCGTACTCCCGCGGGACGCACTCGCCGCAGATCTCCCGCGCGTGCCCCGCGATCGAGCGGACGTTCGTGACGAGCGCCGGCGACCCCCTCCGGGAGCCGGGGATGCAGTCGAGAAGGTGGACGAACTCGCGCATCCCGCCGTCCACGTGCGCGAGGATCGACTCGAGGACGTCTTCCTCAGGGGTCGCCTGCGGGCGGTAGAGCAGGTCGTGGACCGCGCGCAGCTCCCCGTCGAAGACCGCGGCGGCGCTCTCGATCCGCGTCAGCATCGCGTCGGTCGCCGTCTTCCCGCTCCCGCACGCCTCCGAGATCTCCTGGATCTCCGACACCACGAGGTGAAGGTTCGTCCGGACGCGCCCGAGCCGGTCCTCGAAGGCGATGCGGTGGATCTCGCCGATCAGCTCGTCCTGGCGGGTCGACACGAGCTTTGAGATGATCGCGCCGAACAGCAGGAGACACGCCGCCCCCTGGAGCACGGCGAGCACGCGGACGAGACCCGCCGGCACGATGTCGCCGAACCCGATCGACAGCCCCGTGACGAAGCTGAAGTAGATCGCTTCGGCGAGCTGGTTGGCGCCGTGCGCGAGCGGTTGGCCCTGCTCGCGCAGCCCGTGCCCGGGGAGGAAGCTGACGAGCCAGTAGACGACGCCGCAGACCAGGTTGATCCCCAGCCACGCGCCGAGCAGCTCGCCGATCGAACGGGAGGAGACCCACGCGGAGACCCGCGCCGCGACCGGCCGCGTCCCCGCGGTCTCCGCGGACCGCCGGGGCGGCTCGGGGAGCGGGCCGATCGACAGGAGATCGCCCGATTCCAGGGGCAAGCCCTCACGCTCCCACTCGGCGAGCCCCCCGTCGAAATCCCGCACGCGCGTGTACCCGAGCCGGTTGAGCAGGCCGACCGCCTGCGCTCCGAGGTGTCACGTCGCGCTCGCGCAGTAGACCGCGATGTCGGCGCGCTTGTCGGGCAGGGCCGATCCTGCGCGGGCCTCGATCTCCGCGAGCGGGAGCGAGAGCGACCGCGGGATGCGCTTGGCCCGCCACGACTCGCGCGGAAGGACGTCGACGATGGTCAGGGACGGATCGCGGAGGCGCGCGACGAGCTCCTCCCGCGAGATGTTGGGAACGACGGGCACCGCCGCCGCAGCGTCTGCGGGCCCGCTCAGATGACCCTCCGGTAGTCGGCCAGGTCGTACCGCCACACCGGCTCGCCGCAGAACCGCGCCCCCTCCGGGCAGTACGGCGTCACCCCCGCGTTCTTGCGGACGCTGCACGGCGGCAGGAGCTGCGCCCCCAGGCGCGGGTGGATCGCCCTCACCTGCTCCGCCTCGTCCACCGACGCCCGCCAGATCTCCTCCTGGGCCAGGTAGCACAGGCGCATGACGTGCTTGTGGCGCAGGTTGAGGAAGTCGGTCGACTCGGTGAAGCGGACCGCGACCGCGTTCGGGAGGAGGTAGTGCGCGAACTCGTCCGGGACGCCGAGAGCCCGCAGCCGCGCGATCCGGTCCCAGATCGACTCCATCATCTCCGCGTACCGGCGCTCGACCGCGGGGTCCTCCCGGACGAGCGCCGGCGTCACGTAATCCGGGGCGCCGAGCACCTGCGCCGCCAGCACGGGGCGGCTTCCCGGCGTCATCCGGTGCCGCTGGTCCTGCGAGTCAGCGGCGTGCGAGAGCTTCTTGCGGAACGTGTAGGCGCCGTGGTGCATCGCCCGCGCGAGCTTGTCGAGCGTCGAGACGTTGAGTGCCTGGCCGAGCATCCCGTTTCGCGCAGGATCGCAGGCCAACGCGATCGCCGCCTCGTCCGGAAGGGCCGCGCGCGGCACGCCGAGCACCTCGCGCACCGCCTGCGCCGTCTCCTCCTCGGCGCGCGCCTTCCAGTCGACGAGCTTCGAGACGCGGCCGTCGAGGGCCTCGTCGAATTCCCGCGCGAACGCGCCGTGGACCGCGTCCGACGCGAGGTCGGGATGCGCCGCGAAGAACTCCGCCTCGGGGGTCTCCTCGGTCGGGATCGGCTCCTCGAGGAGCCGCTCGTACTCGCGGTCCACCGCGAGGAGCGCCTCGACCATCTTCCCGACGACGAGCGCCTGCTCGTACGGGACGTCGTGCTGCCGGCACATCCGCCAGTACCGGAGGACCGTCAGCGCCGAGACCGTGTGGTACAGGTACGCGCAGGTGGCGACCGGGAGCACGTACCGCGCGATCTCCTGCGCCTTGCGCTCGACTTCCTTGGCGTAGGCGGCCGCTTTCGCGCGGCGCGCCGGGAAGCGGACGTCGTAGGCCGCTCGCGCGAGAGGCGTCGTCGCTCCGATCAGCTCCCGGTAGAAGCCGAACTGCTCATCGAGCCCCTCGAGATAGATCGCGCGCGCCGGGCCGTGGAGCGGCGGAACGAAGCAGTTCGAGGCGCGGACCCGCACGTAGCGCTGGCTGACCTGCTCCGAGTTGTAGAACGGGTGCGCATGGAGAAACGACCAGAGGAACTGGCGGGAGACGTTCTCCATCGCGAACTGGAAGTAGGCGTGCTGGATCGTCGTGTGGTGGCCCGCCTCGTACAGATCGCGGGCCAGCGCCTCGCCTCCCGGCTTCAGGTCGGCATCCTCGACGAGGCCCTTCGACGAATAGCAGGTCCGCGCGGTCGTCAGGACGGTCGCGAACGGCTTCGTGAAGTGCCGCGTGATGCGGATGCGCGGCTCGGGGGATCCTTCCGGAACGGCGAGCGGAGCGAGTTCGGCCATCGCGGAGCGATTCTATCAGGCCGAAGCGGAGCGCCCCTCAGGGCTTCCCGGCGGAATCCTTCCGCTTCA
The DNA here is from genome assembly GCA_035510175.1 of Candidatus Sulfotelmatobacter sp. GTDB lineage: Bacteria > Acidobacteriota > Polarisedimenticolia > Polarisedimenticolales > DASRJG01 > DASRJG01. The sequence goes on from DATKHQ010000115.1 coordinate 8,833, forward strand.
GGGCCTTTTCCCCCGCCTCCGCGGCGTGCTCCACGGTCTTCTTCCCGGCGTCGACCGCGTGGCCGATCGAGGCCTTCACCGCAGAGAGGTCGGGGAGTTTCGCCTCGCCCCTCCAGACCTTCCGGAGCACCGCGATGCCTTCGTCGTATCGCTTCGCCACCGCATCCGGGGCGACGGCGTTTCCGAGGTCGGCGACCACGCTCAGGTACGGCGCCGTCCGGGACGAGGCCAGCAGGCGCGAGCCCTCCGGGGAGGACGCGGCGATCGGATGCACGAGGAACGCGGCGGCCAGCGCCGCCGCGACCAGGCCGAGGGCCCCGCCCGCGAGCCGGTCGGCCCACGACAGCATCGCCACCTTGACGATCTTCCCGACCACGAGCGCGACGAGCCCCCCCGCGATCATCGTGCCCAGGAAGACGATCGCATAGGCGCCGATCCGCGCCGGGGTCTGCGAGACGTGGTGGGCCATCAGCGTCGCCGCCAGCGGGTCCTGGTAGCGGCTCGCGAGAAAGAAGGCGACGAGCAGCGAGACGATCCCGATCACGATCCGCATCGCGCCCCGGGAAGCCCCGATTGCGACTCCGGCAACCAGCACCGCGCCCACGATCACGTCGAAGACGTTCACGGCGTCATCGTAACGCCGATCGCAAGCGGAGGGCGGGCGGAAACGCCGGGTCGCGGCGGAGCGCCTCGTCCAGCGCGATGCGCGCCTGGGAGACGTTCCCCTCCCGCGCGTACATCTCCGCGACGTCGGCCGCGCAGTCGGGAATCTTGGGCCATCCGGCGCAGCTCTCCCCCCAGGCCCGGACCGCCCCCGCGCGATCGCCGAGCGCGTAGAGCGCCCGGCCGAGAAGCGCCGTCACCTCCACGCGATGCGGCGTGAGGCCGAGCGCCTCCTCGAGGAAGCCCCGGGCCGCGGCCGCTTGCCCCGCCTCGATCGCGGAGGCGGCCTCGGCGAAGTCGTGGGCGCCCAGCAGCGCGGCCCGGCGGGCGAGCGGCGGGTCCGAGGCGACCCACGGCTGCGCTCCGATCGTGCGGACGTCGTCCATCGCCGCGCGCCGCATCGTCTGAAGGAAGCTCTCGTCGTAACCGGAGCGAAGGGCGCCGAGGTCCTCGGCGAGCAGCCGCCGAGCCGCGTCGAGCGCGTCCGCCGCGGCGCGCGGGTCCTCGAAGGCCAGGGCCTCGGTCCGCGCGAGCCAGCGCTCCGTGTCGAGGCGGAAGAGCCCGCCCTCCGGCGATCGCGGGGCCCTCGCCAGCAGTGCTCTCGCCCGCGCGAACCGCGCCCGGTCCGGCGTCGCCGTTCCCCGCTCCGGACGGACGATCGCGCGGACCATGTCCCCCGCGTCGAGATCGAGCGGCATCGCGCGGCGGATTCCCGGCCACGGAACGAGCGCGACGGCCGCCGCCACGAGCGCCGCGGCCAGAGCAAGGGCGCCCGCCTTCGATCGCCGGGCCGAGACGAGCGCGTACCCCGCGGCGGCGCATAGCGCGGGCAGTGCCACGTGCCGGTACTCCCCCGACACGAAGAAGAGCGTGCACGTCGCGAATGCCGCGAGCACGAGTCCCGAGAGCAGCGCGAGAGCCCCGCGCCCCCCGGAGGATGCGAGGAGCACGAACCCCGCGGCGGCGAGCGCGGCGATCACCGGCATGCGGACCGGATCCCATCGCAGCGCCGGGGAGAACGCCGAGACGAATCCGAGCGACAGATTGGTCTTGGCCTCGAGGCCGCTCGCGAACAACGCCGCCTTGCGCCCTTCGAGCGCGAGCCAGTGTCCGGGGGCCCCGGCGATCTCGCGCATCCCCTCGCGGAGCCAGAAGCGGCTCGCCCCGGCGAGCGTCAGCGACGGATCGGCCGCGCGCCGCCGCGCCTCGGCGAGAAACGCCTCGGCCTCCGCGGTCGCACCCCGGTCGCCGAGGAAGGGGGCGACGTAGTACACCCCCTGCGACGCCCTGTTATTGCCGACCCAGAAGTTCATCCCGCCGTTCGCGGTCAGCGGCACCCACTCGCCGGATCGCCAGGCGGTCGCCGCGGACACGGCGAGCGGCAGGGCCAGCGCGCACGAGGCGATCAGAGCGGCCGTCCGCGCGCGCCGCGCGATCAGCGGGACGGCCACGAACCCCGGGAGCGTCAGGACCGCGTTGGTGCGCAGGAGCACCGAGGCACCGAGGGCCGCGCCTGCGAGCACCGGCCACCCCGGCCGGCCGCGCACCCGGTACCGGCCCATCGCGGCCGTGGCGGCGATCAGGGCGACGTTGGTCGCCGCCGGGGTCAGCAGGAGGCCGTCGTAGAAGATCGCGGTCTGCGCCAGCCCGTAGAGCGCCGCCGCCGCAAGACCCGCCGCCGGGCTGCCGAGGAGGTCGCGCGCGGCGCAGCCCAGCAGGACGACCCCGAGGACGCCGAGCACGGCCTGGGCGACCAGCGCGTATTCCGGCCGCGCGCCGGCCACGCCGTAGACGGCCGCGAGCAGGTAGGGATAGCCGAGGTTGTTGAACGGGATCGCGTCGCCGCCGCGGCTCGGCAGGAGGCCGAGGATCCGCAGCGCCGCGTCGTGGTACAGGCGAGCGTCCTGGACCAGCGTCGCGCCGAGCGGCGAGCGGAGCACCGAGACGAGATGGGCAAGCCGCGCCGCCAGGGCGACCAGGGCGACGGCCGCGAGCGCCCGCCGCCAGCCGGCGGGGCTCACGACAGCGTGGCCCAGCCCGCGGCAGGATCGTCGTCGTCGAACCAGTCCCGGGTCAGGTCGAACCAGAGGGCCAGGCCCGCCCACCGGCCGACCGCGGCGCACCGCCGGGCGATCGTCTTGTCGCTGATCGGCCGCCCGTCGTGGTACAGCCGCGCGTACTTCGCCCGCATCCACGAGTCGAGGGCCAGCCCGTCGGGCCGGCCGAGGAACTTCAGGATGTTCTCCGCCACGTAAGGCCCCACTCCCGGAAGGGCGAGGACCTCCTTCCGCAGGGCGGCGGGATCTCCCCGGTGCCGGTCCCACGCCTCGACGTCGGCCCGGCCCGAGGCGACCTCCCGCGCGAGCGCGGCGAGGTAGGGCGACCTGTATCCCGCGCGGACGGCGCCGCGCAGCGTCCGCTCGGGGACGTGCGCAAGACGCGCGGGCGTCGGGAACGCGCGGGTCCCGTCCCCGGCGGGCTCGCCGTACCGCTCGACCAGCGCCGTGACCATCTTCCGCGTGGCGCCCCACGAGCAGTTCGTCGTCAGCACCAGCTTGACGAGGTCCTCGAACATCGACGGAGCGCGCAGCATGCGTCCCGTGCCCGAGGTCGCGATCCATCCGAACCGCTCGTCGGCGCGGACCGCGTCGTGGAACTCGCTGAGGTCCAGGTCGAGGGAGAGGATCCGCCGCGCCGCACGGACCAGCGCCCGGCGCTCGGACGGTCGCGGGCTCCCGGGAGTCTCGAGCGTGGCCGCTCCGGGACCGCCCCGGAGGAGGATCCGCCGCGCGCCCCCTCCGGGGAGCGCCACGACCGTCGAGAGCACCCGTCCCGAGGAGGCGATCGAGAACGGGGGGAGGTCGTACCACCCGTGGCTCGAGACCACGCGGGCGAACGAGAACCCTGCCGGGGCGGGAAGCCGCGCCCGCACGCCTACGACGCCTGCGTCAGCCGCTCGTGCTCGATCTGCAGGAGCATCTGCGGCGTGATGTCCCCCGTCGGATAGCTCCCGGAGAAGCACGCGGTGCACATCGTCCGGATCTGCGGCGAGCCCGCGCGGACTGCCTCGACCAGGTCGTCGAGCGTCTGGTAGATCACCGCATCGGCGCCGATCTCCTGGGCGACCTCCTCGTGCGAGCGCCCGCGCGCGATGAACTCGCGCCTCGTGCTCATGTCGATGCCGTAGACGCACGGGTGCACGAGCGGCGGCGACATCGACGCGAACAGCACGCGGCGCGCGCCGGCCGAACGCGCGAGCCGGACGATCTGACGGCTCGTGTTCCCGCGCACGATCGAGTCGTCGACGAGCAGCACGTCCTTGCCGGAGAACTCCTCCTCGATCGCGTTGAGCTTGTGGCGGAGCGAGCGGCGGCGCTCCCCGTCCGACGGCATGATGAACGTCCGCCCGACGTAGCGATTCTTGACGAGACCCTCGCGGTACGGGATCCCGACCGCCTGCGCCATCGCCAGGGCCGCGGTGCGCGCGGAGTCGGGGATCGGGATGACCACGTCGGCGGAGAGCCCGAGCGCGCGAAACCGATCGGCCAGACGCTCCCCCATCCGGATCCGCGCCGCGTACACCGAGATCCCCTCGAGGTAGGAATCGGGGCGCGCGAAGTAGACGAACTCGAACACGCAGGGGTGGTGGTTGGGGGGCGCGACCGGCACCGCGGAGACGTTTCCGTCGAGGTCGATGAACAGGGCCTCCCCCGGCGAGCCGGAGGGCAGCAGCTCGTAGTCGATCGCCGAGAGGACGACGCTCTCCGAGGCGACCGCGTAGCACGTCCCCGCCGGCGTGGCCCGCCGGCCGAGCGCGATCGGCTTGATGCCGTACGGATCGCGGAAGGCGAACAGCCCGTGCCCCGCGATGAACCCCACGACGCTGTAAGCCCCGCGGACCGTCGCGTAGACCTCGCGGACCGCGGCGTGGTACGCCTCGAGCGAGAACGTGCCCTGCGAGGCCCGCGCAAGCGCCCCGGCGAAGACGTTCAGGATCACCTCGACGTCGCACCCCGAGTAAAGGATCCGGAGCGCGTCTTGGGCGAGCTCTCCCTTGAGCGCCTCGTAATTTGCGACGTTGCCGTTGTGGGCCATCGCGATGCCGAAGGGGAAGTTGACCGTGAAGGGCTGGGCGTCCTCGCCCCCGCCGGATCCGACGGTGGGATAGCGGACGTGGCCGACGGCGAGGCTCCCGCGCAAGCGCGCCATGTTCGCCGCGGTGAAGATGTCCCGGACCAGCCCCTCACCCTTCTTGACGTGGAACCGGCCGCCGTCGTACGTGATGATCCCGGCCGCGTCCTGCCCCCGGTGCTGGATCGCGAGCAGGCCGTCGTACACCTCGCCGACCGCGTCGGGCGCCCCGATCACGCCGATGAATCCGCACATGCGCCGCTCCTTAGGGAACGCGCGGGATGGTAGCACCCCAGGAGGCGGCGTCGGGCCCCGGCCGGCCCTCGCGCGCGAGGAAGTCGGTGACGGCGTCGAGGAGCGCCCTCTCGTGCGAGGCGACGAGGTATTCGCCGTGCAGCCCGCGCGGAACGTCGAGGCGCGAGGCCGCCGGGAGCTCTCGCGCCAGCCGGGCGGCGTGGCGCTCGGAGATCAGCCAGTCCCACTGGCCGTGGACGACCAGCACGGGAGCCGTGATCCGGGCGATCTCGTCCTCCGCGAGCCGGGAGCCGCGCCCGAGCGGCGGAATCTCGGCCGCGAAGCGGCGCCGGCGGCGCCGGAGCACGAGCGGGAGGTGGCGCCACAGGCGTGCGCCGAGCGGGAAATGGTCGAGGACGCGCAGGTCGCAGGGCGCGCCCACGACGACCAGGCGCCCGATCGGCGCCCCGCTCGCCGCGGCGCGCAGCGCGTGGAATCCGCCGAAGGAGAACCCCACCGCGGAAACACGGCGCCCGGGCGCCGCCAGCGCGCGCGCCGCCGCGTCGGCCTGCCGCCATTCCTCCCGCCCCCAGGTGAACCGGCCGGGAGAATCGCCGTGGCCGCGGACGTCGATCGCGAGCACGTCGTGATCGGCCGCGAGCGCTTCCGCGACGCGACGGATCTCGGGAAGGGCCCGCGATCCGAGCAGGCCGTGCACGATCAGCACGCCGGAGCCTCGCGCGCCCTCCCAGGAGGTCGCCGCGAACGGCACGCCCCCTTCGTCGTGCAGGAGGACGTCTCGCGGCGTCGGGATCACGCGTGCTCCGGATCGCCCCGCACAGGGGCGCCTTTTGACGCCGTTTCCGGCGGCCTCCTATAATCGCGCCGCCCCGCTCCGGGTGCTGGAGGTACCGTGTCCGGCGTTCTCGAAGAGCTCTCGCGCGCCGCGGGACTGTCCGACATCCACGACAAGGTACTCGAGGGGCGCCGCCTGTCGTTCGACGAGGGCCTGCGCGTCTACCGCTCGCGCGCGCTGATGGCCGCGGGGGCGCTCGCGAACGTCGTCCGGGAGCGCAAGAACGGGAACGCCGCGTACTTCGTCCGCAACATGCACCTCAATCCGACCAACGTGTGCACCTGCGATTGCAAGTTCTGCGGATTCTACAGGCCGTACCGGAGCAAGGAGCAGGGCTGGACCTGGGACCTCGAGAAATCGCTCGGGGAGGTCCGCGCGAATCTCTCCGATGCGATCACCGAGGTGCATATCGTCGGCGGGCACAATCCCGACTACCCGTACGATTTCTACCTCGACCTCGTGCGCGGGATCCACGAGCTCAAGCACGACCTCCACGTGAAGGCGTTCACCTGCGCGGAATACGACTTCTTCGCGAAGCGCTTCAAGAAGGACGTGGACGTCGTGCTGGACGACTTCAAGGCCGCGGGGGTCGACTCGCTCCCCGGCGGGGGCGCCGAGGTCCTCGTCGAGCGCGTGCGGCAGGAGCTGTATCCGAAGAAGATCTCCGCCGAGCGCTGGCTGGAGGTCGCCCGGAAGGCGCACGAGCACGGCCTGCGCTCGAACGCGACGATGCTCTACGGGCACGTGGAGACGCTCGAGGAGAGGATCGAGCACCTCTGCCGCCTCCGCGCGCTCCAGGACGTCACGGGGGGGTTCATGTGCTTCATCCCCCTCGCCTTCCATCCCGAGAACACGGAGATCGCGCACCTGCCGGGGCCGACCGGCTTCGACGACCTCATGACGATCGCGGTGGCGCGGCTGATGCTGGACAATTTCGATCACGTCAAGGCGTACTGGATCATGATCTCCCCGAGAATCGCCCAGATCGGGCTGACGATGGGCGCGGACGACATCGACGGCACCATCCACGAGGAGAAGATCGTCCACATGGCGGGGGCCAAGACCCCCGTCGGCCTGACGGTCCAGGCGCTGTGCCGTCTGATCCGCGACGCGGGGTGCCGTCCCGTCCAGCGCGACTCGGTCTACAACGTGCTGCAGCGGTTCGACGAGCCCGCGCTCGCGTGAGCCCGCGATGAGCGTCCCGGTCCGCGTTGGCGCCGTCTCCTACCTGAACACGCGGCCGCTCGTGTTCGGGATGGCGCAGGGCCTCGGGGCCGGCCGCGTCGACCTCTCGTACGACGTGCCCTCCGTGCTGGCGGACCGGCTCGCGCGCGAGGAGCTCGACGTGGCGCTGCTCCCCGTGATCGAGCTGGCACGGATTCCCGACCTGGCCGTGGTCCCCGGGCTCGCCATCGGCAGCCTCGGCGCTTGCCGGTCGGTCCGGCTCCTGTCCCGGGTCCCGCTCGACGAGATCCGCTCGATCGCGCTCGACCCCGAATCGCGGACGTCGAACGTTCTGGTCCGCGTCCTGTGCGCCGAGCGCTGGGGCCTGTCTCCCGCGTTCGTCCCAGGCCCGGCCGACGGCGAGGCGGCGCTGTCGGCGCACGATGCCGCCGTCCGCATCGGCGACAAGGCGCTGTTCGAGCCGGTGCCGGCCGGCGTGGTCGCGCACGATCTCGGCGCCGCGTGGACCGAGTGGACGCGGCTGCCGTTCGTGTTCGCGGTCTGGGCGGCGCGCCTCGGCGTGCTCGACGCCGACCTTTACCGCCTCCTGCACGCGAGCAAGCGAGCCGGTGACCAGGCG
>DATKHQ010000116.1:0-7080 GCA_035510175.1 Candidatus Sulfotelmatobacter sp.
TACACCGGCGACACGTACACGCGGAAGAGCCAGTGCCTTCTGGTCGACGATGACAACAACCCGGCGACGCCTCCGGTCTGCCACGTGTTCCCGCAGGCGGGCATCGCGACGGTGCGCTACTTCTCCGAGCCGCGCGGCAGCCGGCGCCTCCCGGCGTTCAACGAGGTCAACCTCCGGGCCGAGTGGAAGCCGCCGCTGGGCAAGGACGGGAACTTCGGCGTGATCGTCGACGTCTTCAACGTCCTCAACCACGGCCAGGTGCAGTCGGTCCAGGATCGCGACAACTCGAGCTTCGAGGACCCGCTGACGTACAACATCGGGCGGAACTTCCGCTTCGGGGTTCGCTACACGTTCTGACGCCGGGCTACCTGAGGTAGCGGCCGAACCAGTCGACGAGGCGATAGAGCCGGTCGACGTAGTGCGACGGGATCGTCATCGTGTGCGGCTCGGAGGGGTAGATGACGAGCTCCGTCTTCTGCCCGAGAAGCCTGAGGCGCTGGTAGAGCTGCATCGCCTGCGTCGGGGGGCAGTTCCCGTCCTTCTCGTCGGCGATCAGGAACAGCGGCGTGCGGATCTTCGGCACGTAGGTCGCGGGGGAGAGCCTCCGGTAGAGGTCCGGCTTCTCGTACGGGCTTCCCAGCTCGGTCAGGTACTGCAGGGCCCACTGATCCTCGCCGAACGACGAGAAGTAGTCGATCTCGAACCGCTCGGGCACGCCGACCTTGAACCGGTCGGTGTGCGCGACCGTCCAGAGCGTCATGATCCCGCCGTACGACCACCCGCCCAGGCCCAGGCGGCTCTTGTCGATCCACGGGAAGCGCTTCAACGCCTCGTCGACCGAGGCCATCAGGTCCTCGTACTCGCGCGTGTGCCAGTCACCCTTGGGCGCTTCGCAGAACGCCTCGCCGTACGACGTGCTGCCGCGGTAGTTCACCCGGAGGACCGCCCACCCCTTTCCGGGGAAAATCTGGTTCTCGAGCCCGGTGTCGAACAGCTCCCCGTCGTACTCCGTCGGGCCGCCGTGGATGTAGAGGATCATCGGGTAGCTCTTCGCGGGATCGAGGCCGACGGGGGGATACAGCCACGACTCGACGTCGTCGCCCGCCGAGTTCTTCGCCGTGATCTGCTTCGGCACGACGAGCGAGAGCTGCGCTTGAAGCGCGTCGTTCGGCGCGTAGAGCTTCCGGCGCCCGCTCCCGTCGAGCGCCGCCGACCACAGCTCCGAGATCAGGGTCGGCGTAGAGCGCGTGAAGTAGATCCTCCCGGACGCCGAGGCGACGCGCACGAGGCCGACGACCTCCCGGCCGCCGAGGATCTCCCGCGCGGCCCCGCCCGAGGAGGGGATGCGCGCGACGTAGTTCGCCCCCTTCCGGTCGAGGACGACGTCGACGGTCGCGTCGTCCGCCGACCACTCGATCCGCGAGGGGTCGGCCGCGCCCCCGACCAGATCGTCGAGAGAGACCCAGGTGTCGAGGCTCCCGGTGAGGTCGACAGCGGGGCCGCCCGCAACCGGCGCAACCATCGCGTGCGTCGTCTGGTAGTAATCGTCGCGCCGCGCGGTGCCGACGAAGGCGATCCGGTCCCCGCGATGCGACCAGCAGATCCCCGCGTCGGGACCGGGGCTCCCGGCCAGGCGCCGCGCCGGCCCGCCACCCGGGGGCACGGCCCAGATGTCTGAGTCGTCGGTCGCGTCGGGATCGGGATTCCGGTTGGTCACGAACGCGATCTGGTCGCCGCGAGGGGACCAGCGAGGCTCGTCGTCGTCGTACGGTCCGCTCGTGATCGGATGCTCCTTCCCGCCGTCCACGCCGACGATCCACAGATGCGACCGGCGCTCGTCGAGGAACCCCTCGCCGTCCCTCTGGATCTGGGTGCGCTTGATGACGAACGGGGAGACGTCGTCCTCCTCGACGCGGGCGGATTTCTGCGCGCCGCGCCGCGCGCTCGCCGTCGAGGGCATCGCGGCTCCCGGCGGCGGAAGCTTCACGTACCCGTCGAGCCGCGTGTAGACGATCCGCGTGCCGTCGGGGGACCAGTCGAAATCGGTCGGCGCCTCGCGCCCGGTGGTGATCGCGCGAGCGTGCTTGCCGGGGAGGCGCGCGACGAAGATCTGCGTCTCTTCTCCCTTCTCGTCCGACAGCCACGCGATCCGCGTCCCGTCGGGAGAGAACTTCGGATCGGTGCACTCGGTCTCGGGACGGCACAGCGCCCGGACGCTCCCGCCCTCGGCGCCCATCAGCAGCACGTTGTGACGGAACGAGTTCTCGGTCTCGTCGGCTCGCTCGACGGTGATCGCGAGCGTCTTCGCGTCGGGGGAGACCTCGATGCCGCGGACCACCTGGATGCGGTACGTGTCCTCGGGCACGACCGGGCGCGGGGCCGCCGGGCGCGCCGCGGTCGCGCGCGCAGCTGCGGCCAGTGCGAGACTCGCGAGCATTCGGCTCCTCCGTCGAAAAAAGGGGCATGTTACTCTCACGCACAAACGCGAGGAGTCGCATGTCCCGCCCGGACGTCATCGACGGGTCGAAGCGCCACACGCTGTTCACGTGGTCCGCCCAGGCCGGGCTCGATCCGATCGAGATCGTCGCCGCCGAGGGCGCTCACTTCACCGACGGCGCCGGGCGCCGGATCCTGGATTTCGCGTCGCTCGTCCTGAACGCCACGGCGGCGATCCGCCACCCGCGCATCGTCGACGCGATCGCGCGACAGGCCGAAGCCCTTCCCGCCGCCGGGCCCGCGATGGCGACCGCGATCCGCGCGCGATACGGCGCGGCGCTCTCCGCCGTCGTGCCGGGCTCGCTCGGCAAGTTCCTCTTTACGCTGGGCGGGGCCGACGCGAACGAGCACGCGATCAAGATCGCGCGCCAGGTCACCGGCCGCGCCAAGATCGTCACCCGCTACCGCTCGTATCACGGCGCGACGTCGGGCGCCCTCGCGGCGACCGGCGATCCGCGGCGCCTTCCGTTCGAGCCCGGCCTTCCCGGCGTGGTCCGCGTCCTCGACCCGTACTGCTACCGCTGCCCGTTCGGCTGGACCCCCGACATCTGCCGGAGGCCCTGCATCGATCACGTCGAGGAGGTGCTGCGCTACGAGGGGCCGGAGTCCGTGGCGGCCGTCCTCGTCGAGCCGGTCGTCGGCACGAACGGGGGCTTCTGGGGGCCCGCCGAGTACCTCCCTCGCCTCCGCGAGATCTGCGACCGGCACGGCATCCTCCTCATCTTCGACGAGGTGCTCACCGGGTTCGGCAGGACGGGGCGCATGTTCGCGTTCGAGCGGTTCGGCGCGGTCCCGGACGTGATCACGATGGGGAAGGCGATCACCTCCGGCCACGCGCCGCTCGGCGCCGTGGCGGTTTCGGAGAGGATTGCCGCGCACTTCGAGACGAGACCGCTCGTCACCGGGACGACCCATTCCGCGCACCCGGTCTCGCTCGCCGCGGCCTTGGCGACGCTCGAGGTGATGCGGGACGAGGATCTCGTCGGCCGCGCCGACCGGATGGACGTCGTGCTCGCCACCGGCCTCGCCGAGATCGCCGCGCGGCATCCCATCGTCGGGGACGTGCGCTCTCTCGGTCTGTACGGGGTCATCGAGCTCGTCGAGGACGCCGAGTCCCGCGCTCCGCTCGTCCCCTGGAACGGACCCCCCGAGAGCCAGGGGCCGGTGAAGCGGCTCGCCCGCGGCGCCTACGCGCGCGGCCTCCACGTCGCGACCCGGTGGAACTATCTCTTCGTCGCCCCGCCGCTGTGCGTGGCGGAGGCCGATCTCCGCTGGGGGCTCGACGTCCTCGACGGGCTGATCGGCGAGATCGCGGACGGGGGAGGCGCCTAGTTACGCCCCGTCCCCCTCGCGCGATGGATCGGCGCCGCACCGTGCCCGCAGCTCCGCGTAGGCGATCCGGTTCGTCGGCGTGCGCGGCAACCGGTCGACCATCCGCCAGCGCGTCGGGACCTTGAACGCCGCGAGACGCTCGGCGCAGTGGGCCGCGAGGTCGTCCTCGGTCGCCGCCGCGCCGTCGCGCAACGCGACGAAGGCGACGACCTCGTCGTCCCCGAGCGGCGAGGGGACGCCGACCACCCCCGCCTCGCGCACCGCGGGATGCGCTTCCAGGACCGACTCGACCTCGTACGGGGTGAGGTTCTCGCCGCGCCGCCTGATGACGAGCTTCTTCCGTCCGGCAAACGTGTAGGCGCCGTCTTCGCCCACGGTCGCGAGGTCTCCCGTCGCAAGCCAGCCCCGAGCATCGAGCGTCTGTCGCGTGGCCTCCCCGTCGCCGAAGTACCCGGAGAACGTCGCCGGGTTGCGAAGGCGGATCTCGCCGTCCACGAGCGCGACATCCGCCGGGATCGAGGGATCGGGATGCCGCCGCGGAAGGCCCATCGCGTCGAGGTCGCGCGTTCCGTCGAGAGGCTGGATGAAGCCGAACGTGCTCTCGGTGAGGCCGTACCCGACGACGACGCGCACGCCGAAGCGCGCCTCGAACGCCTCGTGCGCCGCGCGGCCGAGGGCCGGAGCGGTGTAGATCAGCCGCAGCGCGTGCGCGCGGTCGCCCGGCTCGGGCAGGCGGCCGGCGAGGATCGCGAGCATCGCCCCGATCGCGTTCGCCTCCGTTGCCCCCGACGCGCGCACGGACCGGAAGAACCCGCTGGCCGAGAAGCGCTCCTCGAGGATGAGCGCGGCCCCTGCCGCCGCCGCCCCGAGCGTCGAGTAGAAGCGCGCATTGACGTGGGAGAGCGGAAGGCAGGTGAACAGGCGGTCGTTCCCGCCGAGGCGGAGCCAGTGGGCGAAAGCCTCGCCGGTGAGGACCGCCATCCGGTGCGACAGCATCGCCGCCTTCGGGGCGCCGGTCGTTCCCGAGGTCGCCAGGATCGTCGCGATCGCGTCGGGACCGGGATCGGGGATGCCGGCGAGCGGCCGGTCCGACGCCAGGAGCTCTTCGAGGCGAGCGACGGAGGTGCCCCCGATCCACAGCGTGCCCGCACTGTCAATGAGCCCTCTGGGCTCGAGACGGGTCAGCGAGGCATCGACCTCGGGGGGCGCCAGGTCGGTGTGGATCGGGCAGGAGACGATGCCGGCCTTCGCGGTCGCAAGCCAGGTGAACAGGTGGCTCGCCCCGGTCGGCAGATGCACCGCGAGCCGCTCCCCCGGCGCGATTCCCAGGGCGCACAGCTCCGCCGCGAGCGCATCGGTGATCTCGGCGACGCGGGCGTAGCTCCAGGTTTCGCCGCGGTGGACGAGGGCGGGCGCCCCCGCGCTCCGGCTCGCGGCGGCGTCGAGAAACCGGCGCAGCGAGGTCATCGCCGACAACAGTACCCCGATTAGAATCGCGGCATGTCGACCCGTGAGGGCGGTCATCTCGTCCGGGGCCTCGGGGTCTTCGCCGCGACCGCGCTCGTCGCGGGGAACATCATCGGGTCCGGGATCTACGTCATCCCCGCCTCGCTCGCCGATGCCGCCGGTCCCCTGTCGCTGCTCGCCTGGCCGATCGTCGCCGCGGGATATGCCTGCCTGAACGCCGTCTACTCCGACCTCGCCGAGGCGTACCCGGTGCAGGGCGGGCTCCAGGTCTATGCCGGCCGTGCGTTCGGACCGCTCGCCGGGGCGATCACCGCGACGCTCTACTGGGTGTCGTGCGTGGTCGGAAACGCCGCTTTCATGACCGCGTTCGTCGGGTACGCGGCGGTCTTCTTTCCGGCGTTCAAGAACCCGCTGCCGGCGTTCCTCCTCGCCCAGGCGATCCTCTGGGCCCTCACGGCGGTCAACGCGGCTGGGGTCAAGGCGGGCGCCGCGGTGCAGACGGCGACGACCGTCCTGAAGCTCGTCCCGCTCGTGATCCTCGCCGCCGCCCTGGTCCCGCACGCCGAGCGCGCGAACCTCGTCCCGTTCGCGCCGAAGGGGTGGGGGGCGTTGTTCCCCGCGATCGCGCTCGTGGCGTGGCCGTTCCTCGGATCCGAGAGCGCCACGGTCCCCGCCGAGGAGATGAAGGACGCGCGGCGGACGGTCCGCCGCGCGGTCTTCGCCGGCTTCGCGGTCGCGGCCGTCCTCTACTTCTCGCTCGCGCTCACGGTTGGCATGGCGCTGCCGTCCTCCGAGCTCGCGGGGAGCCCCGCCCCGATGGCGGTCGCGGCGCGGCACGTCTTCGGCGCATGGGGGGAAAGCCTGGTCACGCTCGGAGCGCTTGTCTCCGTCGCCGGGATCCTCAACGGGTGGATCCTCGTCGCGAGCCGGCTGCCGCAGGCGGGGGCGCGCGACGGCTACTTCCCGCGGTTTCTCGTGCGGCTGCACCCGCGCACCGGGACGCCGATCGCCTCGCTCCTGGTCTCGGGCGTGCTCGCCTCCGCCCTCGCCTCGACGTACTTCACCCGATCGCTGCTCCAGGCGTACAACTTCGTAGCCCTCGCTTCGACCGCGACAGCCCTCGTGGCGATCGCGCTCGTGTGCGCGGCGTTCGTCGTGCTCGTGCGCCGCGAGCCGGAGAAGTTCCGTCCGGCGCAACGACGGCGCGCCCCGTTGCTCTCGGCGGCCGGTCTCGCGGTCATCGCGATCCTGATCCGAGGCTCCGGCTGGCAGACCTGGGTGTTCACCGCCGCGACCACGCTGCTCGCCGTCCTGTTTCACACCGGATCGATCGCGAAACGCGGGAACCCGCGGCCGGAACGAGCGTAGTATGACGGTGAGGCTCGTTTCCTGGAGGGGAGGTCTCTCATGAATGCTCGCTGCGCGATGCTGGCTGCGGTGGTGGCTTGCGGCGCGGTCCTCGCAGCCGGAGGGACGGCATCGGCCGCGGTGGAATCGAAGAAGCCGGTGATCCGGCCGGTCTCCGAGCTGAAGTGGGAGAACAACGCCTCGGTTCCCGGCTCCCAGGTCGCGACGATCTGGGGAGATCCGCAGAAGGGGGCGTACGGCGCGCTCAAGAAGATTCCGATGGGCGTCGGGCTCCCGATGCACACGCACTCGCGCGAGCAGAGGGTGATCGTCATCGAGGGAACGATGGCGCTCTCGATCGAGGGGAGCCCGCTCACCGAGATGGGCCCCGGTTCCTACGCGGTCATCCCGGCCGGCATCAAGCACGCCGCGAACTGC
>DATKHQ010000117.1:0-2608 GCA_035510175.1 Candidatus Sulfotelmatobacter sp.
CGCCGGCGCGCGTGGGGGCAGATGCATCGTCGGGGGTTCCAGCCGAATCCGCGGAGCAAGCCGGTTCTCTAGAACACCGGCCGTGGATCCCCGAACGTCGTCTGATCCGGGAATTCGGCGAAGAGTGCGTACCCCTCGCGATACGGCGCACTGTGGAAGAGCACCGCGCGGCGATTGCGCGAGGCCCGCAGCCAAGCCTTCACCGGCGCCGCGTCGGCCTTGCTCGCCACGCGCACGCCGATCGCCGTGGCGCCGAGCGCTTCCGCCCGCTCCACGACACGCGAGGATTGACCGGAGTCGTCCACCGCGACGACGTCGAGCTTCAATGACGGGACGTAGGCGGTGAGCGCGCGGAAGTAGCGGGCGGGGGCGTCGTAGTACCGTAGCTCGCCACGCCCGGTGAAGTCCTCGACGACGATCGTCTCGTCCGAGCGGAAGGTGACCGGCCGGTCGCCGATCACGGCGACTTTTCCCTCGCGGCGGATCGGAGCGGAGCCCAGCAGGACGCCCGGTGCGTCGTAGCCGACGACGCTCCCGACGTACCGGTCGCACGGGAAGTAGACATCCACACCCTGCCGCGCGAGCCAGTACGCGGCCTTCATCTTGTCCTCGGTGTCGCCGCACCCGACGACGAGCTTCGCGCGCTCTCGGACCGCGCCCTCGACGAGCGCGGCGATCCCATGCGTGTCGGGGAGCAGCGCGACGTTCTTGTAGGCGAGCGTCGTCGGGTACTCCACCTTGTCGTCCAGGACCGCGAACCGGAACGTCCCGTGCTCGTCCGGCGCCAGCCAGGTCTTTCCCTTGCGGACGACCAGCGTTCCGGGAAGCGGGAAGATCTTCGCGGGCACCGCGTCGAGCAGGTCGCGCAGGCGCGCTCCCTCATGCCAGGTCAGAAGGCGATCCTTCGGAACGGCGCCGTCGTTCTCGCTCCAGGTCAGCTGGTACGAGATCCAGTCGCGGACGGTGCGCTCGACCTGGACGCCGACGCGCTCCCTCGCTCGGACCACGATCTTGCTCGCGCCGAGGACGAACGTTTGACCGACTCGGGTGGGCTCGCGCTTCGCGATGACCGGGGCTTCGCCGATCTCGGGCTTGAGGTCACCGTCCGCGAGGGCATCGTAGATCGATCCCTTCCAGTCCTGGCCTGCGCTCCGGCTTCTGTCCGCGGCCTCGCGGAACGCGTCGCCGGGGTCGGCGCCGCACTCGGCGGCGGTGAACGCCAGGGTCTCGGCGACGGACAGGGCGTGCTCGGCATCGCGGGAGCGCCGCGCGCCTGAAAGCGCCGCGCGGGCGGCGCACAGCGCGCCGTGATCGCCGGTGACGCGCGCAAGGAGGATCCTGCGGTGCGCGTCGGCGAGCGGATCGTCGAGGGTCTTCCCGCCGAGCGTGTGCAAGAGGTCCTTCTTCAAGGATTCCGGCTGGTACTCCCAGAAGCAGTCGTAGCAAACCGGCGGGGCGCCCGTGGGCGCGAGCGGGGGCGCTGGAGCGGGCGGCGGAATGCGCTTTGGCGCGCACCCCGCGAGCAGGAGCGCTGCGATCGAGAGAGCCCTGAGCGCACGGGTCATCGTCGGGGATTATGGCCGACGGCCTATCGTCCGTCCGAAGTTGGTGGCAAGATCGCGATGCGAGATCCCATGCGCTTTTCCTCGATCGAGCCCTCGGAGCGCCCGGCGGTCCTCTGGGCCATCCTTTATTTCTTCTCGATCCTCTGCGGGTACTACACCCTCCGCCCGCTGCGCGATGAGATGGGGATCGTCGGCGGGGTCAAGAACCTGCCGTGGGCGTTCACCGGCACGTTCGTCGTGATGCTCCTCGCGGTTCCGTTCTATTCGGCGGTCGTGGCGCGATTCCCGCGGCGGCGCATCATCCCGATCGTCTACCGCTTCTGCGCGGCGAACCTCCTCGTGTTCCTCGTCGCGGACCGCATCGGCGTCCCCGAGGTCTGGGTCGCCCGTGCCTTCTTCGTCTGGGTGTCGGTATTCAACCTGTTCGTGGTGTCGATCTTCTGGAGCTTCATGGTCGATACGTTCCGGAGCGACCAGAGCAAGCGGCTGTTCGGCGCGATCGCGGCAGGTGGCAGCCTCGGGGCGCTGGTGGGACCCTTCCTTGCGATCGTCCTCGTGCGCCCGTTCGGGCGCACAGGCCTGTTCGTCGTCTCGGCGTTGCTGCTCGAGGCCGCGGTGTTCTGCGTGAAGCGGCTGATCGCCTGGGCCGAGATGCATTCCGCCGGGGCGATCGGGACGGCGCCAGACCGCCCCGTCGGCGGAGGCGTTCTCGCCGGGTTCCGGCTGACGCTGAACTCCCCGTACCTTCTTTCCATCGCGGGGATGATGCTCGCGCTCACCGTCACCTCGACCGTCCTCTACGCGGACCAGGCCGCGATCGTTGGGGCGTCGATCGCGGACTCCGCGGCGCGGACCGCGCTCTTCGCGAAGATCGACTTCTGGGTGAACCTCGTCTCGCTCGCGGCGCAGTCGGTGGTCACCGCCTGGCTGCTCGGCGCGATCGGGGTGGGCGGGGCGCTCGCCATCCTGCCGATCGTGACCGCGGGTGGGTTCGCCGCGCTCGCGGGCCTTCCGGGTCTCGCGACGCTCGTCGCGTTCCAGGT
>DATKHQ010000118.1:0-2111 GCA_035510175.1 Candidatus Sulfotelmatobacter sp.
CGACGCGCCAACTGGCGGTTCCCCATCGCGCGATGCCCCCGGCGTCGACCGGAAGCGCCACGTATGTCCCGGCCGCGGCCGGGGCGCGGTCGAGGCGATAGGCCGCGGCCGGGTTGCTCGTCGCCAGGACGAGCGCACCGCCCGCGGGGGCGATGGCGGTGGCCTGGGCCTCGCCGAGCGTCGCGAGAAGTGCCGTCTCGGTGGCGTCCTCGACGCGCCAGAGGCGGGCCGGCTCTCCGGTGCCGAAGATCGGCTTTCCGCCGCCGTCCAGCGCGAGCGCGAACGGCGCCTCGGTGGCGGATTTCCACAGTTCGGTGACCCCGCCGCTCGGTGCGATCCGGACGACGCGTCCGCGCAGGCGAACGCCTTCGTCGGAGTCGTCGCGCGAGGGCAACCCTTCGATGACGCCGGAGAGGGATCCGCCGTCCCGCGCGTCCAGGTCCTCGAGGTCGCCGCGCTCCCCGCGCGAAGCACCGGTTCCGCCGCCGCCCGCCATCCGGATGCGCACGGCGGGCAGCCGCTTCTCGGGGGCGGGGGCGGCGTCGAGGGCGACGAGCACGCCGCCGCCGGGCTCGACGACGACGGCCTTGGCCTCGGGCAGGTCGTCGTCGGCGTAGAGAACCGCGGCGTGCCCCTGGCCGTCGATCCGGTAGACGAGCCCGTGTCCCGACCCGCCGGCGTAGACGCCGTCCCCCGCGGCCGCGGCCAGGCTGACGAGGTGCGGCTCGTCCGCGTCGAACAGGATCGTCGAGCGCCCCTTCGCGTCCAGCTTGAGCAGACGCCCGCGGTCACCGGTCGCGGCGTACACCGAGTCCGCCGGGCCGGGAAGCATCGCCCAGACGTACCGCTCGTCGGTGTCCGCCCAGACGGCTCCCTTCCCGTCGGGAGAGACCTTGTAGATCTTCCCCCCCGGCGCCGAGGCGGCGAGCAGATCTCCGGACGGGAGCACGAGCAGTGCCGTGACCAGCGGCTCGTCGGCCCTGAAGAACACCTTCGTCTCGCCGCCCCCCGCCACGCGCAGCACCTGCCCGTCCGGTCCGGTCGCCAGCAGCACCGCTCCGGACCGGTCCACGGCGATCGCGAGCACCTGCGCCGGATCGGCACCGTCGGGCGCCTTGCTCCAGGGCGAGAGCACGGGCGCGGCGAACAGGCGGCCGCGGCTCGTCACCGCGACGCCCGCCGCGTCGCCGTGGGGCAGCTCGATAGCGGCGGAGGTCGCGGTGCGAGTCTGCTCCGCGTGCCCGGCCGAGGCGAGGCACGCCGCCAACAGGCAGGCGAGCATCCGGCCACGCCTCATCGGGACACCACGTCGAGTGAGACGCGCGCGAACCCCGCGAGGTCGGCGTCGATCGGAATCTCCTCCTCGAGCACGCCGCGCTCGGGAACCGACGCGAAGTTGCCGAAGCTCCGGGGCCGGCTCAGCAGCGAGGTGACCGACGGGGGGAGGTTGGGAAGGCGAGCGCCGCCGACGAACGCACCGGAGTCGGCCCGCGAGGCGACGATGTAGACGCGGTCGTTCCGCCGCAGGCGGTTGATCAGGGTCACGAGCTGGCCGAAGGAGCGCGGCTGGACCGGGCCGTCGGTTTCGTCGACACGATTGATCGACGCGGCGTCTCCGACCTGCAGGGTCAGAGTCCCGGGGGGCGTTTCCTTCGGGATCGCGATCTCGCGCGTGATCACCTGATCGGGGCCACGGTACGGGGAGACGACCACGCGCGCGTTGACCGTGTCCCCCGGCCGCACGCGGTAGCGGTCGAGCGTGAAGCGCCGGACCATCGCCGTCTTCGGCTCGCGGACATAGTCGAGCAGGAGGTTGATCCCTTCCACCCTCGGCGCCGACCAGTCGTTGTTCATCACGACGTAGAGCAGAAACGCGGAAAGCCCGCTCGCGTCCCCCGCAGCTCCGTCCCCGGCGAAGAAGTTGTCGAGGCGGACATCGTCGGATCCGCCGATCTTGATCACCGAGCCCTCGCGCAGCCGGACCGACGCGCTGCCGAACGTGCGCTCCACGGTTCCGATCACCCCGTTGAGGGACGCGTAGAGGAGCAGCGGGGCCAGCAGCGGGTCGTTCGCCAGGTCGAACGCGTACGTCCGCTGGCCGCCCGCGTCGT
>DATKHQ010000119.1:0-1974 GCA_035510175.1 Candidatus Sulfotelmatobacter sp.
GACAGATCGCACACGGTCCCGGCCTCGTTCGAAAGGCGCGCGACCGCGCGCAGCATCGGGCTCGGACCGCAGGCGTACACGTGCGTCCGGTGGCGCTCCGGTCCGCCGAGGCGCTCCGTGAGCGGTGCTACGACGAGCCCGCGCGTGCCCGCCGATCCGTCGTCCGTCGTGACCGTGACCTCGCAGCGCGCGCGGAACCAGTCGAGCAGCGGCAGGTCCCCGCCCGAGCGCGCGCCGTAGATCATCGAGACGTCGTATCCCGCACGGAGCGCTTCGACGAGAAACGCGGGGAACGGGGCCACGCCGATCCCGCCGGCGACCAGCACGATCCGGGTCTCGCGGCGCTCCGGCAGCGCGAACCCGTTTCCGAGCGGGCCGAGGACCTGGAGGGCCGCCCCCGGCCGCAGGGCCGCGAGCAACGAGGTGGCCCGGCCGTAGACCCGGAAGAGGACCTGGAGCGTGCCCGTCCCGGTGTCCTCGAATGTTCCGGGGAGGCCGCACACGGAGAACGGCCGCCGGAGCAGCACGTCGGATCCGGGGATCCCGATCATGAAGAACTGGGCCGGGCGCATCGCGGCGCCGATCCCGGGGTCCTCGAACTCGATCAGGTAATGGCCGCGCCCCAGGTCGACATTCCGCACGACGGGCGTGGCGAAGTCCAGTGGCATGCGTCCGCTCATGCTAGCAGGCCTTGGAGCGGCGTGGCCGTCCTGCTAGCATGTCCCGGATCGCGCACCGATTCCTTTAAAACGGCCCGGCGAGGCCCGAAGGAGCGGGACGACATGCAAGACGCCTCCCGTGTCCGCGTCATGGACGCGGCCTCCATCGACCGGTCGATCACGCGCATGGCGCACGAGATCCTCGAGCGCCACAAGGGTCTCTCGGGAATCGGGCTCGTCGGGGTGCAAACGCGCGGTGTGCCGCTCGCGCGGCGCCTCGCGGCGAAGCTCGCGGCGATCGAGGGCGCGCCTCCGCCCGTTGGCGTGCTCGACATCAACCTCTACCGGGACGATCTCTCGCGGATCGCCGAGCATCCGGTGCTGCGCCGCACCGAGATCCCCTTCGCAGTGGACGGCGCCACCGTGATCCTCGTCGACGACGTGCTCTACACCGGCCGGACCGTCCGCGCCGCGCTCGACGCGCTGATCGACCTCGGGCGCCCGCGGGCGATCGAGCTCGCCGTGCTCGTCGACCGCGGCCACCGCGAGCTGCCGGTGCGCGCCGATTACGTCGGGAAGAACCTGCCGACCGCCCCGGCGGAGACCGTCGACGTCTGTCTCGAGGAGACCGACGGCCGCGACGAGGTCCTCATCGCGAAGGCCCCCGGCGCCGGCGGCGGCAAAGAGGAGGCGCACGCGTGAAGCTGACCAGCCCGCACCTTCTCGGTATCGAGCCGCTCACCCCCGCCGAGATCACGCTCATCCTCGACACCGCGGACGGGTTCACCGACATCGCCACGCGCGAGATCAAGAAGGTCCCGACGCTGCGCGGGAAGACGGTGGTCAACCTCTTCGTCGAGCCCTCGACGCGGACCCGGTCGTCGTTCGAGCTGGCCGAAAAGCGCCTCTCGGCCGACGCGCTGAACTTCTCGACGGCGACCTCGAGCCTCGTCAAGGGAGAGACGCTCCTCGACACGCTGCGCAATCTCGAGGCGATGAAGCCGGACTTCATCGTCATCCGCCATTCGGAAGCGGGCGCGCCGCACTTCCTGGCCAAGCACGGCCGCACGTCGATCGTCAACGCGGGAGACGGCGCCCACGAGCACCCGACCCAGGCGCTGCTCGACGCGCTGACGATCCGCCGCAGCAAGGGGCGCCTGGCCGGGCTGCGGGTCGCGATCGTCGGGGACATCCTGCACAGCCGGGTCGCGCGATCGAATGTCCACCTCCTGACGAAGATGGGCGCCGACGTGGTCCTGTGCGGGCCGCCGACGCTCCTCCCGCGGGGCGTCGCGGCCCTCGGGGCGAAGGCGAC
>DATKHQ010000120.1:0-3778 GCA_035510175.1 Candidatus Sulfotelmatobacter sp.
GAGGTCCGTGATCTCCTCGAGGAGGGCCGGGTCCTCCACCAGGCGGCCGCCCGCCGCGGCCGCCGCCGCGTGCAAGGCCGTTTCGAGAGCCGTGCGGCGCGCCACCGGATCGACCAGCACGCGCGCGGCGGCGAGACGGTCGACGTAGGCGTCGGCCGAGGCGAGCTCGACGCCGCCCGGAGCCAGGAACCGGTGCCCCTGCGAGGTCCGCCCTGCGCGCGCACCGAGGATCGTCAGGTCGAGGACCGCAGCGCCGTGGAGGGCGACGAGCCAGTGCACCGGGCGCACCCACCGGTGCTCCCCCGTCCCCCAGCGCATCGTCTTCGGAAACGACATCGCCGCGACCGACGCGGCAAGCCCCGCATCGAGGACCTGCTCGAGCGACCGCCCGGCCACCGTGCGCGTGAAGCCGGCGTACGCGCCCTTCGCGGTCTCGATCCGCACGAGAGCGTCCGGTGCTACGCCCTGCTTCTTCGCGAAGCCGGCGCCGGCCCCGGTCGGGCGGCCGTCGGGGCCGAAGGCGGCGGCGGCCGGCGGTCCAAGGACGGTTTCCTCCCGGTCCTCGAGCCGGCCGAGGACGGAGTCGACCCGTACCGCGAGCCGCCGCGTGCCGCCCCAGTGCCGCGCCGCACCGTGCGTGACGCCCGCCGCGTCGAGGACCGCAACGACGCGCGCGGCCAGGTCGGCGGCGGCCGACGCGATCATTCGCGCGGGGATCTCCTCGCAGCCGATCTCGACGAGCAGCGGCGCCGTCATGAGCGCATCAGCGGGAATCCCGCCGCCTCGCGGGCCGCGACGTGCGCGTCGGCGACTTGGCAGGCGAGCTTGCGGATCCTCTGGATGAACGCCGCCCGCTCGGTGACCGAGAGCGCCCCGCGCGCGTCGAGGACGTTGAACAGGTGCGAGCACTTGAGCACGGCCTCGTGCGCGGGGACGACGAGGGGGGCTCCGACCGGGCCCTCCGGTCCCGCCTCGGTGCGCGCGGCCAGGCGCGCCGCCTCCCTTTCCCAGCTGTCGAACTGGGAGCGGAAGACGGCCACGTCGGCCTCGCGGAACGAGTAGATCGAATGCTCGACCTCCTCGCGGCGGCGCACGTCCCCGTAGGTGATCCCGTGCGCGTTCCACGGGATGTCGAAGATGTTCTTGATGTCGTTCAAGAACATGCAGATGCGCTCGATCCCGTACGTCAGCTCGACCGAGATCGGCGCGAGCTCGCGCCCCCCCGCCTGCTGGAAATAGGTGAACTGGGAGATCTCCATCCCGTCCATCAGCACCTGCCAGCCGACCCCCGCGGCGCCGAGCGTCGGCGACTCCCAGTTGTCCTCCTCGAAGCGGATGTCGTGTTCGAGCGGGTCGATCCCGAACGCGGTGAGGGAGTCGAGGTAGAGGGCCTGGACGTCGAGCGGGGAGGGCTTGAGGATCACCTGGAACTGGTAGTGCTTGTACACCCGCATCGGGTTCTCGCCGTACCGGCCGTCCCCGGGCCGCCGCGAGGGCTGGCAGTAGGCGACCCGCCACGGCTCGGGGCCGAGCACGCGCAAGAAGGTGTCGGGGTGCATGGTCCCCGCGCCCACCTCCAGGTCGTACGGCTGCTGGATCACGCAGCCGCGATCCGCCCAGAAGCGCTGGATGCCGAGGAGGAGGTCCTGGAAGTTCACGAGCCCGCTCCCGCGTCGACGGCGCGCAAGTGCCGGTAGGTACGCAGCTTCCGCTCGACGAAGGCTTCGAGAGCTCCGCGCAGGAGCGACTCGAGCCCCCCGCGGGGGCGCACGGCCTCGGCGGGTAGCTCGAGGCGGGCCGGCGGCGTGCGCTCGATCGCGGCCAAGGCCGCGGCCTCGACCTCGCGGAGCACCACGCTTCCCGCGGGCTTCGGGCAGCGCTTGCACAACAGCCCCACCCCCCGTGCCACCGCACGCGCCTCCCCCGGGGAAAACGGCTCCCCGCATGCGGCGCAGGCGTCGAGATCGGGGAGCACCCCGTGCAGCTTGAGCGCCCAGTACTCCGCGTACCGCACGGCCGCCCAGGGCGCAAGTCCCTGCTCGAGGGCCTCGAGAAGCGCGCCGACGAGGCGGAACGTCGCCGGGTCCCCCTGCTCCTCGTGCGCCGTCGCCTGGACGATCTCGGAGAGCACCGCGCAGGCGGCGAGCACGCGCGGCTCCGCCTGCATGGCGGCGAAGGAGCGCACCAGCTCGAGGGATTCGATCCGGTGCAGCTCACGGCCCGGTCGCTCGACCCAGCGCGCCGAGACGCGCGTCATCGGGTCGACGGCACCGCCGAAACGCCGCCGGCTCTTGCGCGCCGACGCCGCCACGCCGCGCACCCGGCCATGCTGTTCGGACAGGAGGGTCACGATGAGATCCGCCTCGCCGAGCTCGGACGTGCCCAGCACGTAGGCTTCGTCACGGCGCTGCTTCACGAACCGCGGATGATAGCAGACCGAATCGGAGCGAATGTTCACCCCTCCGGGAAGGAATTGCGCGTCGAATCTGCGCGCGCGCGCTCCGCGGCGGCGCGAGGCGCGTGATCGCGCGGCGCCGCGTGGCGCGCGATCTGGCCCGCTGCTTGCTGTAGTCGCACATTCCGGCGCCCGCACCTCTCGACGCGCCGGTCCCGAGGGGCCCGATGTCGATCCGTTCGATCCTGGCGAGTGCCGTCGCCCTATGCGCGCTCTCGATCGCCCCGTCGTTCGCGGCGTCTGCGGACTGCCCGACCGCACCGCTGTTCAGCATGTCCGGCCCCGTGTGCGCGTCCGGGAGCATCACGAGCGTATGCGGCTGCTCGGAATGCATCGAGTGGGACGCGTCCGCCGGTGCGACGTTCTACGAGATCCAGAGGTGCGACGATTCCGGCAACAATTGCGTCGTCGTCGGGGACACCCGGAGGGGGAGCCACAACACCTATCGCGCAAAGAAAACCCTCTGGTGCGCCGCCTGGGATACGCCCTTTCCCCATCGCGGAGCGCTTTATCGCTACAGCATCCGCGCTTGCGTCGAAGACAAGTCAGGTCCCCTCTGCTCGACCGCCCTGTCGGATTCGGTGGAATACGCCGCCGCTCCGTACATGTGCATCGCGGACGGCGTCGAGGTGCCGTGCACCGACGCCAGGACCGGCACGAGCACGCCGTCCGACCTCGACGGGGACGGGATCCCGGACGTCCTGGACCCCGATATCGACGGGGACGGCATCCCGAACGCCGTCGACAACTGCCCCCTCGTTCCGAACGTCGGGCAGCGGGACTCCGACCATGACGGGATCGGCGACGCCTGCGACCCGGATCCCCATTCCCCGCAATCGGGTCCCTCGGACGCCGACGGAGACGGGGTCGGGGACCTGGTCGACAACTGCCCAAGCGTCCCGAACGCCTCACAGAAGGACTCGGATGCCGACGGTGTCGGCGACGCGTGCGACAACTGCCCGAACGACTGGAACCGCGAGCAGACCGACACCGACGCCGACGGCGTGGGGGACGTCTGCGACACGAACGACGGCGTCATCTACCTCGTCTGGTCGAGCGCCACCCACCTGAGCTGGCATCCGGAGAGCGGGTATTCGACCTGGTGCGTCTACCGGGGCGACCTCTCGGTCCTGAGGAAGAGCGGCGTGTACACGCAGGCGCCGGGGACCAACCCGCTCGCCACCCGGTGGTGCGGCCTGGGCGCCTCCGCGCTCGCCGACGCGACCCGCCCCGCGGCGGGTGCCGGCGCCTTCTACCTCGCCACTGGGAGAAGCTCCGCCGCCGAGACAACCCTCGGGACGGATTCGGGCGGCAAGACCCGGC
>DATKHQ010000121.1:0-5636 GCA_035510175.1 Candidatus Sulfotelmatobacter sp.
AACGCGGCGGCCGAGAACAGCTGGATGACCCGGAAGTACCTGTCGACGCGGGAGAACGACATCCTCCGGAACGCCCGGATCACGACCACCGCGAAGAGCAGCGCGAGCGCGAACCCGATGAACGGCGCGAGGACGATGAACTCGACCGTCATCAAGAACTTCCCGGTGTGCAGCACGCCCACCCAGGAGTGGGCGTACGCCATCGCCGCGCCCCCGAACCCGCCGAGCAGGGCGTGCGAGGAGCTGGTCGGAAGGCCGAACCACCAGGTGATCAGGTCCCACACGATCGCGCCGGCGAGCCCGGCGAGGATCACGTCGGGCGTGACGAACTCCGGGTGGACGATCTTGGCGACCGTGTTCGCGACGGCGACTCCGAAAACCCAGGCCGCGGCGAAGTTGAAGAAGGCCGCCCAGAGCACCGCCGGCCCCGGCCGCAGCACGCGCGTGCCGACGACGGTGGCGATCGAATTCGCCGCGTCGTGGAACCCATTGATGAAATCGAAGACCAGCGCGGCGACGAAGATCAGCGCCACGTACGGCTGGGAGAAGACGGCCCCGAGATCCTGGAAAAAGCCTTGGCTCACGTGGTGTCCGAGGGCGCGCGGGAACCGGCTACGTGTACTTCACGAGGACGCTTTCGAGGATGTTGGCGACGTCCTCGCACTTGTCGGTGGCGACCTCGAGGTGCTCGTAGAGATCCTTCCACTTGATGACCTCGAGCGGATCCTTGGCGCCGCCGTTGAACAGGTCGTTGAGCGCATCCCGCATCACCTGGTCGGCGTCGTTCTCGAGCTGGTTGATCTTGGCGCATTGCCGGATGATCGCCTCGGACTTGCTGAGGTCGCGCAGCATGGCGATCCCGGCGGCCGTCTCCTCGGCGCCGCGGACGATGATCCGGCCCAGCTCGATCGCGTGGGAGCTGACCGTCGAGATCTTGAACGTCACCAGCCTCTTGGCGACCGCGTCGATGTAGTCGAGGACGTCGTCGAGGCGCGAGGTCAGCTCGAAGATGTCCTCGCGGTCGAGCGGCGTGATGAAGCTCTTGTTCAACCGCGCCATGAGGCGGTGGACCAGCTCGTCGCCCTCGTGCTCGATGTCGTGGATGCGCTTCGACGCGAGGTACACCTCGTCCATCGAGCCCTTCGACTCGAGGCACTCCTGGAGCAGCTTCGCGCCCCTGACGACGGTCTGCGACTGCTGCTCGAGCAGATCGAAGAACTGGACCTCCCGCGGGATCAGCGCCATGGACTGGAGACCTCCCCGTGCCGTGCCGGGGCTTTCTACCACCGTTGCGTCGGGCCGGACAAGTCGCCCGCGACGCCGGAGGCGCCCCGGTGCGATGCGGCGCCCGCATACCCGGCAGCGTTAGACTCCGCGGGTGCCCACCCCGTTCTCGCGAAAAACGCTGACCCGCGAGGCGATCGTGGTCGGATGCGGCGTTTCGGGGCTATCGAGCGCGATCCGGCTCGCCGAGACGGGGTTCCGGACTCGAATCGTCGCGCGCGACCGCACCCCCGCGACCACCTCCGACGTCGCCGCGGCTATCTGGTACCCATTCCGCTGCGGACCCCCGGATCGCGCGCTGTCCTGGAGCGACCGCGCGTACGGGGTGTTCCGGGACCTCGCGGACGACCCCGACACCGGGATCACGCTGTCCGAGGGGATCGACCTGCGCGAGCCCGGCGACGGGGAGGAGCCGTGGTGGCGACCCGCGGCCGGACGATTCCGCGCCGCGGACCCGTCCGAGCTGGCGGGCTCCTACCCGACCGGCTGGGTGTTCGAGGCGCCGGTGATCGCCATGCCGGTCTACCTGAGGTGGCTCGAGCGGAAGGCGGCCGAGCGCGGCATCGCGATCGAGACGCGCACGGTCGCCGACCTCGACGCGCTGCTGCTCGAGGCGTCCCTCGTCGTCAACTGCACCGGCCTCGGCGCGCGGGATCTCTGTCGCGACGACGCGCTGCACCCGATCCGGGGCCAGATCGTCCGTGTCGAGCCCGGATGGGCCCCGCGCTTCGTGCAGGCCGGCGGGGGCACGACACCGCTGGCCTACGTGATCCCCCGCGCCGATTGCACCGTCCTGGGCGGGACGCAGGACGTCGGCTCCTGGGATCTGACCCCCGACCCGGAGACCGCGGAGGCGATCCGCGCGCGCTGTACCGCCCTCGTTCCCGGTCTCGCGCGTGCCGAGGTGCGCTCGCACGCGGTCGGGCTGCGACCCGGCCGCCCCGAGGTCCGGCTCGAGACCGTGGTGACGAGCGGCGGCGTGGTCATCCACAACTACGGGCACGGCGGGGGCGGCGTGACCCTCTCGTGGGGATGCGCCGAGGAGGTCGCGCGGCGAGCCGCAGCGGCCATCCCGATCTAGTTGGGTCAGTCTGCTTTTCCTCTCCCACAGGACACTCCCTTCTTCTTGCTCGGCTCCCCGGATACCTCGCTGGACATGGCGGAGCTTCGCTGATCCAATCTGGGCCATGGGCCGTCCGAAATCCGTTCCTCCCGCCGCGCGTGCGCTTCCCGGCGATCTGACGGCCGAGCGGCTCGCCGAGCTTCACCGCGCCCTGCTTCTGCCCCGGCTGATCGAGGAGAAGATGCTGAACCTCCTCCGGCAGGGAAAGCTCTCCAAGTGGTTCTCCGGCATCGGGCAGGAAGCGATCGCGGTCGGTGTCACGCTCGCCCTCGAGCCTGAGGATTTCATCCTGCCGATGCACCGGAATCTCGGCGTGTTCACGAGCCGCGGGGTCGACCTCCTCCGCCTCCTCCGCCAGCTGCTCGGCAAGGACGGCGGGTTCACGAACGGACGGGACCGCACGTTCCACTTCGGCACGCTCGATCACCGCATCGTGGGGATGATCAGCCACCTGGGGGCGATGCTCCCCGTGGCGGATGGGCTGGCCCTGGGCGCGCAGCTGCGCGGCGAGCGCGCGGTGGCGGCGACCTTCACCGGCGACGGGTCCACGAGCGAGGGAGACTTCCACGAGGCGGTCAACCTCGCAGCGGTGTGGAAGCTCCCGGTCCTGTTCGTCGTCGAGAACAATCAGTACGGCCTCTCGACGCCCGTCTCCGAGCAGTACGCCTGCAAGGACATCGTGGACAAGGCGGTCGGATACGGCATCGAAGGACGCATCGTCGACGGCAACGATCTTCTCGCCGTTCTCCGGGCGGTGGGCGAGGCGGCCGCGCGCGCGCGCCGCGGCGACGGGCCCACGCTTCTCGAGTTCGAGACGTTCCGGATGCGCGGCCACGAGGAGGCTTCCGGGACCGCCTACGTCCCGAAGGAGTTGTTCGCGGAGTGGGCGAAGAAGGACCCCGTCGCGCGCTTCGAGACGCTCCTGATCGACGCCGGGGTGCTCGGAGCCGCCGATGCGGAGTCCGTGCGGCGCGAGATCAAGGGACGGATCGACGATCTGGTGGACGACGCTCTCGCCTCGCCGGAGCCGGCCTCGACCCCCGCCCGCGAGGTCGAGGACGTCTACGCTCCCTCGCGGCTCGTCTCGAGCCCGGCGCCGCCCGAGGGCGCCCCGTCGATGCGGCTGATCGACGCGGTGCGCGACGCGATGCACGTCGCGCTATCCCGGGACGACCGCGTGATCCTCATGGGCCAGGACATCGCGGAGTACGGCGGCGTGTTCAAGGCGACGGAGGGATTCGTCGAGGAGTTCGGCCGGGCGCGCGTCCGCAACACGCCGATCATCGAGTCCGGAGCGATCGGGTGCGCGATGGGCCTCGCCCTGAACGGCTTTGTGCCGATGGTCGAGATGCAGTTCGGAGATTTCATAACCTGCGGGTTCAACCAGATCGTGAACAACCTCGCGAAGACGCACTGGCGCTGGGGCGCGCCGATCGGAGTCGTGGTGCGCGTGCCGGTCGGCGGCGGGATGGGCGCGGGACCGTTCCACTCGCAGAACATGGAGGCCTGGTTCACGCACGTGGCCGGCCTCAAAGTAATCGAGCCTTCGAGCCCGTACGACGCGAAGGGGCTGCTCCTCGCCGCGTTCGCGGACGGCAATCCCGTCCTCTTCCTCGAGCACAAGGCGCTCTACCGCTCGGCGAAGGGTCCGGTTCCTGCGGGGTACTACACGCTGCCGATCGGCCGCGCGCGCGTCGTCCGCGAAGGGACCGATGCGACGGTCGTCACGTACGGAGTCGGCGTGTCGTGGGCGGTCGATGCGGCGGAGCGGCTCGCCGCGGAGGGGTTCTCGGTCGAGGTGGTCGACCTGCGGACGCTGCTGCCGTGGGACGTCGGGACGGTCGCCGCCTCGGTCCGCAAGACGTCCAAGGCCCTGGTGCTCCACGAGGCGCCGCAGACCGGGGGGTTCGGCGCCGAGATCGCGGCGACGCTATCCCGTGAGTGCTTCCGCGACCTCGACGCGCCTGTCGAGCGCCTGGGAGGCCTCGATGCGCCCGTGCCGTTCAGCAAGGCGCTCGAGGAGCTCTACATGCCGAAGGCGCGCCTCCTCGGCGCGCTTCGCGCGCTGCGGGACGCCTAGTCCGGAGAAAAAGAAGGGGGCCCGGAGGCCCCCTCCAGTCCGGCTACTCGATCTTGTGGAGCTCGACGCGCCGGTTCTGCGCGCGCCCTTCGTCGGTCTTGTTGTCGGCGATCGGACCGCCCTCACCGTACCCCTTCCAGGTGAGATTGGCCGGATTGACGCCCTTCGAGACGAGATAGTCGCGCACCGCGTGCGCTCGGGCCTCGGAGAGCTTCTGGTTGAACTTGACGGAGCCGACGTTGTCGGTGTGACCGCCGACCTCGACCTTCACGTCGGGGTACGCCTTGAGCGAATCGGCCACGGTGTCGAGGACCGCCTTCGCCTCGGGCTTGAGGTCCGACTTCCCGAAGTCGAAGTTCACTCCCTTGAGCGTGAACTCCTTCTTCCCGACGAACATCGGAGGCGGCGGAGGCGCCGGCGGCGGGCACCCCTTCGCGTCGACCTTCGTTCCGGCAGGCGTCCCCGGGCACTGGTCGATGCCGTCGCAGACGCCGTCGCCGTCGGAGTCGGTGGGGCAGCCCTTCGCGTCGACGCGGCACCCCTTCGGCGTGTTCGGGCACTGGTCGATGCCGTCGCAAACGCCGTCGCCGTCCGCGTCGGTCGGACATCCGGACGCGTCGACCTTGCACCCCTTCGGCGTGTTCGGGCATTTGTCGAGGCCGTCGACGACCCCGTCGCCGTCGGTGTCGGTCGGGCACCCGGTCGCATCGACGGGCCAGCCCTTGGGCGTGTCGGGGCACTTGTCGATTCCGTCGTAGACGCCGTCGCCGTCCGAGTCCTTCGGGCAGCCGACCGCGTCGACGATCGCGCCGTGCGGCGTATCGGGGCACTTGTCCTTCTTGTCGTAGACGCCGTCGCCGTCGGTGTCCTTCGGCGGCGCGCCCACGCCCCAGGTCCATCCGGCCATCAGCTTCGGAAGCGTGTAGTCCCGGCCCCCCGACAAGTCGGCGGAGGTGACGGTGCGGTCGAGGCGCAGCTCGATGCGGAGGGCGCCCGGCTTCCAGGCGCGGCGAACCCCGAGGCCCCCCGACAGGAAGCCTCGACCGTCGTTTCCGCCGAACTCTGTGTCGAAGATCATCCCCCCGCCGCCGACGTTGATGAAGAACTGCCACGGGTCGTTCGTGTTGATGTGCCACTCCGGGCCGATCC
>DATKHQ010000122.1:0-4433 GCA_035510175.1 Candidatus Sulfotelmatobacter sp.
GGCGTCCGAGCACCGCGTGCCCCGCGCCGGGAACGAGCCAGCCGAGAACCAGGGCGGTGACGGTGCGCGTAGCGCTGGCTCGCATGTCCTGGACGTCGCGGCCGGAGGGGTTCGGCATCCCCTAGCTCGCCGGCTCCGCCACGACCTCGACGGCGACCGTTGCTGCGACCTGTCGGTGGACCCGGACGGCGACCTCGAACGTGCCGAGAGTCTTGATCGGCTCCTTGAGCTGGATCTTCCGGCGGTCGACCTCGACGCCCTGCGCCTTGAGGCGGTCGGCGATCTCCTGCGCCGTCACGGAGCCGTAGAGCGTGTCGTGCTCTCCGGCCTTCTTGACGACCGTGACCTTCAGCGAGGAGATGTGCGCGGCGAGCTTCTTCGCGTCGTCGGTCTCGCGCGCCTCGCGGACGGCCCAGACCTTCTTCTGCAGCTCGATCGAGCGGAGGTTTCCGGGCGTCGCCTCCAGGGCGAGGCCCTTGGGGAAGAGATAGTTTCGCGCGTACCCGACCGCGACGTTGACGACCGCGCCGCGGTCTCCGAGGTTGTCGACGTCCTGGCGCAACACGATCTTCACGGGGCGTCCTCCGCTCTAGTCCGAGGTAAAGGGGATCAGCGCGAGGTTGCGCGCGCGCTTGATCGCCTGCATCAGCTGACGCTGGTGCGTCGCGCACGTCCCGGAGATCCTGCGGGGGAGGACCTTCGCGCGCTCCGGGATGTAGTTCTGGAGCGTGCGGATGTCCTTGTAGTCGACCCACTGCGCCTTGTCCTCGCAGAACTTGCAGTACTTCCGGCGGCGGAAGAGGAACCGCCGGCGCCCGCCCGCGCGCGGGCCTCCGCCGCGCGGACCGCCGGGTCCGCGCCCTCCGGGCCCGCCCCCGTTCTCCCGCATGCCGCCCATGTCCCGGCTTCCGTAGTCGCCCATTGTCTTAGTCCTCGTCCCCGAACTCGACGTCGTCCTCGTCCCGCTCGTCGCGCCGCGGCTTGGCCGGAGCCTCCTCGGCGGGCTCCTCGAGCAGTCCCGCCGCGCGTGCCGCCTCGGCCTGCGCGCGCGCCTCCGCGTCGCGCACCGCCTGCTCCTTCGCCGCCACCGCCCAGTCGGGCTCGAGGCAGACCGTCATGTGCCGGATGACCTTGTCGGTGATCCGCAGGCGCCGGTCGAGCTCTTTCGGGACCTCGGCCTTCGCGTCGTAGAGGAACCGGGTGTACACGCCGTCCTCGAACTTCTTGATCGGATACGCGAGGCGCCGCCGCCCCATCCGGTCCTTCGTGGTGAACACTCCCCCGGCGTCGGAGACGACCGCGGCGAGCGCGTCGACGGCGGCGTTCTCCTCCTCGTCGGTGAGCGTGGGCTGGGTGATGAAGACGGTCTCGTACGTCCGGACCAAATCGCACCTCCTCACGGCGTATCGCCTCCCGACGCGCGGGAGGCGAGGGGTGCCGGGCCGAACGATCCGGCCCGAACTCGTCTAACGCTTCCCCGGTGCCGACAAGGCGCCGGGACGAACGCCGGACTCTACCATCGGCGCTTGGCGGGCGCTACCCCGCGGGGCCGTTGTAGGTCCTTTGCGCGACCTCGACCCCGTCCCGGATCACCGCCTCGACCGCGTCCGCCGCGGTCGTGACCATCCGGTCGACGGCCTCGCGCTCGTCCGGGTGGAACCGCGCCAGCACGTAATCGGCGAGGTCGCTCCCGGCCCGGGCCTCCCCCTTGACACCCAGCTTGACCCTCGGGAACTCCCGGTACCCGAGGACCTCGATCAGGGAGCGGATGCCATTGTGCCCGCCGGCCCCGCCCTCCGGCCGGATGCGCACCCTCCCGAGCGCGAGATCGGCGTCGTCGTAGACGACGATCAGGGCTCCCGGCTCGACGGGATACTTGCGCCGCAGAGCCGCCGCGGCGAGACCGGAGCCGTTCATGAGGGTCCGGGGCTTCGCGAGGACGACCTCGTCTCCGCCGAGATCCGCCTTCGCGGTCCAGGCGAGGCGCCCGAGGTCCCCCCGCGCGGTGAACTGAGCCCCCGTCCGCTCGGCGAGCACGTCCACGACCAGGAACCCGACGTTGTGACGTGTCAGCCGGTATTCCGGACCCTCGTTCCCCAGACCGACGACGAGCCTCAAGCCTTCTTGGTCTCGACCTTGGGCTCGGCCTTCCCCTCCGGCTCGGCGGCTTCCTTGCCCTTCTTGATGACCTCCGGCTCGGCCGGTGCCGCGGCCGCGGCCTCCTCGACCACGGGCGCCGCCTCCTCCTTCGGAATCGCGACGACGCAGACGATCGTGTCGGGCTCGTCGAGGACCGTGACGTTCGCGATCGCGGCGATGTCCTTCACCGAGAGGTGCTGGTTGACGTGGAGCGCGGTGACGTCGAGCTCGATGTGGTCGGGAATGTTCGTCGGAAGGCACTCGACCTCGAGGAGCCGGTGGACGAACTCCATCAAGCCCCCCTCGTTCTTGACCCCTTCCGCGATCCCCACGAGACGCAAGGGCACGCTGACGCGGACCGCCTTGTCGAGGTCCACGCGGACGAAATCGACGTGGACGAGCCGCTCGGTCAGCGGGTCGCGCTGGA
Organism: Candidatus Sulfotelmatobacter sp.; assembly: GCA_035510175.1. Lineage (GTDB taxonomy): Bacteria > Acidobacteriota > Polarisedimenticolia > Polarisedimenticolales > DASRJG01 > DASRJG01. Next base: position 2,567 of record DATKHQ010000122.1, read on the forward strand.
GCGCCTTGATCATCGCCGCGCGCGTCTTGTCCTGGCCGGACAGGGCGAGCGTGAAGATCGTGTTCTTGCCGGTCTCGGTCGCGAGCACCTCCTCGACGCGGCGGGATCCCACGGACACGGCGAAGGGCGGCTGACCGAGGCCGTAGAGCACGCCCGGGACGCCCCCGGCGCGGCGGATGCGCCCCGCGGCGTTCTTGCCGCGATCGGAGCGCTCTTGGACTTCGACGACGATGTTCTTGATCATGGTGTGCGCCTTCCTTAGACGAACAGGGAGCTGACCGAGGAGTTGCTGTGGATCCGCGCGATCGCCTCCCCCAGGAGGCTCGCGACGGACAGGACCGTGACCTTGGGATGATTGGCCTTCGCCTCGGGAATCGCGATCGTGTCCGTGACCACGACGTGCTCGATCTCCGAGGCCGACAGCCGCTCCATCGCCGGCCCCGAGAGGACCGCGTGCGTGAAGCAGCCGAAGACGCGGGACGCCCCTTCCTTCCGCAGCGCCGCCACCGTGCCGACGAGAGTTCCCGCGGTATCGACGATGTCGTCGACGATGATGCAGGTCTTGCCGGCGGCCTCGCCGATGACGTTCATGGTCTCGGCGACGTTGGCCTCGACGCGGCGCTTGTCGATGATGACGAGGCCCGCATCGAGCTTCTTGGCGAACGCCCGCGCCCGCTCGACGCCGCCGGCGTCGGGCGAGACGATCGTCAGGTCGGTGAAGCGCTGCCGCTCGACCCAGTCGAGCAGGACGGGCGCGGCGAAGAGGTGGTCGACCGGAAGGTCGAAGAACCCCTGGATCGCGGGCGCGTGCAGGTCCATCGCCAGGACCCGCTCGATCCCCGCCGCCGTCAGCAGATCGGCGACGACCTTCGCTGAGATCGGCACGCGCGGCTTGTCCTTGCGGTCCTGCCGCGCGTACCCGTAGTACGGGAGGACGGCGGTGATCCGCGCCGCCGACGAGCGCTTCATCGCGTCGATGGCGATCAGCAGCTCGACGAGATTCTCGTTCACGGGAAAGCAGGTCGGCTGGATGATGAACACGTCGGTGCCGCGGACGTTCTCGAGGATCTGGCAGTAGACCTCGCCGTCGAGGAAGCGCGAGAGGCGCCACTGCCCGAGCGGAATGCGCAGGTAGTCGCAGATCGCCCGGGCGAGGCGGGGATTCCCGTTCCCCGCGAAGACCTTCAACTCGCTCTTCATCCCGCCGCCTCGACCCGCACGCCCCGCGCGACCGTCACGGCCGTCACGACCGTCCAGTCGCCAAACCATCCTGCCGCGCCGGCCGCGGCCTGTTCCGCCTCGTCGCGCCCGCTGAACAGGCCGAACACCGACGACCCGCTCCCGCACAGCAACGCCGCCTCGGCCCCGGCGCGCAACAGAGCATCCCGGAAGAATGCCAGCTTCGGGCGCCGCGCGAACGCCGGTGTCTCCAGGTCGTTCGTAATGCGCGAGAAGTCGTTTCCTTCCGCTAACTTACCGTAGAACCGGGACAGCGTAACAGCCCCGTCCTGGAGTGTCAACGGCGCGTCGAGCGCGGCGTAGATCTCGGGGGTGTTCAGGCCGAACGCCGGGAACCCGAGGACCAGCGCGCGCTCGGGGATCGGAGGCTGCGGATGGACGATCTCCCCGCGCCCCGTGCCGAGCGCGGTCCCGCCGTGAAGGAAGAACGGGACGTCCGATCCGAGCGCTCCCGCGATTCGCTGCCGCTCGGCGGGAGCGAGGGAGACCTCCCACAGACGCTCGAGCAGCACCAGGGCCGCCGCGGCGTCCGAGCTTCCCCCGCCCAGCCCGCCGCCGGCCGGGATCCGCTTCGTCAAGCGCAGCCGGGCGCCGCGGGTCCGGGTTTCCGGTCGCTCCTCCTGGAGCG
>DATKHQ010000123.1:0-6243 GCA_035510175.1 Candidatus Sulfotelmatobacter sp.
CAGGCGCGTGATGCCTCCGTTGCCGCGGACTGCCTCGTAGAGTTTTGTCGATTGCAGGGGAATCGTGCCGGGGTTCGCGTCTTCGGCACCGTGGATCAGGAGCAGCGGCACCTTGATCTTGTCGGCGACGAAGAACGGCGAGACTTTTGTATAGACATCGGGCGCTTCCCAGACGGAGCGGCGTTCGTTCTGGAAGCCGAAGGGCGTGAGCGTTTTGTTGTACGAGCCGCTGGTCGCCACCCCGGCGCGGAAGAGGTCGGTGTGCGCGATGAGGTTCGCCGTCATCAGCGCGCCGTGGCTGTGTCCGGTGACGCCGATGCGATCGGGATCGACGACCCCGGTGCCGACCGCCGTCTCGACCGCCGCGTGCGCGTCCTCGACGAGCTGGTCGAGATAGGTGTCGTACGCCTTCTTCGGGTCGCCGACGATCGGGAACGCGGCGTTGTCGATGATCGCGTAGCCGGACAGGAGCAGCAGCCGGTAATCCTCGATGCGCATGAACCGCTGCTCCGAGCCGCTGATCTGCCCGGCGGTCGCCGTGCTCGCGTAGTCGAGCGGGTAGGCGTAGAGGATCGCCGGGACGCGCGTCCCCTCCTTGTAGCCGGGGGGCGTGAGCAGGTTGAACGAGAGCTGCGTCCCGTCCTTCCGCTTGTACTTCACGAGGCGCTGCTTGATCGCGCGGACAGCGGGCGCGGGATCGGGAACGTGCGTCACCGCGCGCAGGGTCGAGGCGACCGTGGCCTCGCCCGCCGGAGCCTGCGGGATCGGCTCGCCGATCGTGCGGAGCATCGCGTTCGGCGGATCCTTCTGCGACTGGCGCCACGTGAGCAGCGTCCGGCCCGGCGCATCGCCGAACGCCAGGAAGTACTCGAACGCGGTCTTGTCGCTGCGGAACAGGCGCACGGACGTGCGGGTCTTGAGATCGAAGCGATCGAGGAACGGGCGATCCCCGTCGAGCGAGGCGCCTTCCCCTTCGAGGTAGATCGAATCGCCGTCCTGGCGCATCACCAGCTGCCCGTTTCCAAGCGACTCGTAGACCGGCCGGCCGGGATCCTTGTAGCGCTCGTCGCTCGAGAGGTCCCAGATCAAGGCCGGCTTGGGCGCCGGGTGCTCGACGTCGACGAGGAACGTCTTCTGCCAGTGCTTGTTCTCGTCGTACTCGTGGAGGAGGGCGACGCCGCGCTTCTCGCTCCAGTCGAACCCTTCGAATCGCTGCTCGGTACGCGCGATCTCGGCCGCCTCGCCGGTGAACGGGGCCGACAGCATCATGACCTTGTCGCGCGCGGGGACCGTGACGTTCCAGTCGCCGCCGTCGAGGGCTTCCGCCCAGACGAGCGTCGCGGCCTCGGTCGGCCGCCAGGAGTGATCACGCGGGCCGGTCGGAACACCGGCGATCGGCACGCGATCCGCGAGGGGCAGGCTCGCGATCGTGCGGATCTTGCGGCCGGTCCGGTCCCACAGGTCCACGTCGTGCGCGAAGTTCGGGTAGGTGGTGACGTACGAGTACGGCTTGTGGATCGTGGTGACGAGCAGGTCCTGGCCGTCGGGGGACGGGTCGACGTCGGTGATGATCGCCGGCTTGCCCAGCGGCGTGATCCCGCCCGAGACCGAGTCGACGAGTGCCAACTGGCTGCTCGCGTAGTAGTCGAACAGGTCCTCGTCGTGCTTGCCGTTCAGCGTGTCGCGGGTCTCGTACGTGCTGCTCTCGCCGGCTTGCCCCGTCGTCTCCTGGATGCTCGGGCCGTCCGCATCGACCGATGCCGCGGGAGCCGGCCCCGCGTCCGCGGGGACGAGCTTCACGAGCAGCGTCGTCTGGTCGGGCATCCATTGGAGGGAGCTTCCCAGCATCGGGTTCAGCCGCACGCCGTCGGCTTTCCCGGTCGCACCGGTCGCGGCGTCGCAGACCCACAGCTCGACGGCGTCGGCCGCGGTGTTCCGGAAGGCGAAGCGCTTGCCGTCGGCCGCCCAGGTGACACCGTCCGCGCAGCCCCCCGCCGGGAGCGTTACCGGTGTCTCGCGGCTCGTCGCGATGTCGACGAGCGTGAAGCTCGAAGCGCACGGCGCGATCCCGTAACCACCCCGCGTGTCGTGCTTGCGCCGGGTCCGCGGCTCGACCCGCACGCCCGCGAGGCGGAGAAACGGCTCCGCCACCTGGGAGATGGGCGGGTACGTGACCCACGACACGAGCAGGATCCGGTCGCGCGTGGGGCTGACGTACGGGCTCGGCGGCGACGGCGCGTGCAGCACGTCGAGGACGTTCTGCGGCGGCTTGTCGTACCCCGCGATGGCCGGAAGAACCGAGAAGAGCGCGAAAAGAAAGGGACGAGCGCGCATGCGGGAAGCCTAGCATGCCGCGCATCCGTTTTGGCCGGGAATGTCGTAGTTTACTGAGGACGACCGGAGGGTGGATTGAGCCCCGGAACGGACCGGCCTGTCGCCGACGACTTCGCGCTGATGGATGCGGTGGCGTCCCGCGACCAGGGGGCCCTGTCGCTCCTTTACGACCGGCACGCGTCCGGCGTCCTCGGTGTCTGCATCCGGATCCTCAGGGAGCCGAGCGAGGCCGAAGAGGTGACGGCGGACGTGTTCGTCGAGGTTTGGGAGCGCGCGGAGCGGTACGATGCGACCCGCGGCCATCCGGTCGCGTACCTCATGAACCTTGCTCGCAGCCGCGCCATCGACCGTCTGCGCGCGAAGGCTCGCCGCGACCGGAATTTCGTGGACGTGGACGCGGGTGCCGGGCCGGACGGATCGCGGCGGCCCGCCGAGGCGGCCGATCCCGGAAACCCGTTCGCCGACGCCCGGACCGGGCAGATGCGTGCCCACATCGACCGCGCGATGGGAGAGCTCCCCCCGGAGCAGAAGCGGGCGCTCGCGCTCGCCTACTTCGATGGCATGAGCCACTCGGAGATCGCCGCGGCACTCGGGGAGCCCCTCGGGACCGTCAAGACGCGGATCCGGCAGGGGCTGCTGCGCCTCGGGGAATCGCTGGACGCCCTCTACGGCGAAGGAGCTAGCTCGTGAGCTGCGCCGAGCGGAAGGACCTGATTCTCCTCTACGTGTTCGACCAGCTCGAGCCGGACGAGGCGGCTTCGCTCGCCGCGCACCTTCGCGAGGGGTGCCCGCGCTGCAACGGCGAGCTCGCCGCCGCCCGGACCCTCTCGGGTCAACTGGCCCTCTCGGCTCCTCCGGTCATCCCGTCGCCCGCGCTCAAGGAGCGTGTTCTGAATCGGATCGCCGAGTCGAAGGTCGTCCCCTTCCGAGGCACCCAGCCGGCCGCTCCGAAATCTGCCCCGAGGCGCTGGCCGGCCGTCGGCGCCGCAGCACTTCTCGCCGCGAGCGTCGCCGCGATCGCGATCCTGATCCCGGCGCGGCACGAGATCGAAGCATTGCGCGGGAGGCTCGCGACCGCCCGCGAAGCGGTCGCAGCACTCGAGGCGCGCGCCGCCAGTGCCGAGGCTGCGCTCCGCTCGCTGGGCTCGCCCGCAACACGAATGACGGCGCTCGAAGCGGCGGGGCCCGATCCCGACGTCGCGGGCCGGCTCTTCCGCGAAGAATCGAACGGCGCCTGGCGCGTCTTCTTCAGCCGCATGAAGCCGACCCGCGCCGGGCGCACGTACGAGCTCTGGTTCGTCACGGCGGATCAGAGGAAGGTCCCGGCCGGGACGTTCGACGTCGGTGCCGACGGCGAAGCATCGCTCGTCGTCACACCTCCCGCGGACCTCGGCCCGATCGCGTTCGCCGCGGTGACCGAGGAGCCTGCGGGCGGTGTCCCGCAGCCGACCGGAGCGATCCTGCTCGTCGGTAAGCTGGGGACCTGATGGCGCGCGAGATCGTCATCGACGCAGGCGATGGGTCCGGCGAGGTCGCGGGGCTGCTTTCGGTTCCGCCGCAGGCGTCTCACCTTCTGGTGTTCGCGCACGGCGCCGGCGCCGGCATGGGTCACCCGTTCATGGAATCGGCGGCCGCCGCCCTCGGCGCGCACGGGATCGCGACACTGCGCTACCAGTTCCCCTACATGCAGAAGAAGCAGCGACGGCCCGACCCGCCGACGGTGCTCCACGCGACCGTGCGAGCGGCCGTGCGCGCCGCGGCGACGGAGGCGCCGGGGTTGTCCCTGCTCGCCGGAGGAAAATCGATGGGCGGACGCATGACGTCGCAAGCGGCAGCAAGCGAGCCCCTCGAGGGCGTGCGCGGGCTCGTCTTCTTTGGCTTTCCCCTCCATCCGGCCGGGAAGCCGTCCAACGCGCGCGGCGCGCATCTCTCGGGGGTCGCCGTGCCGATGCTGTTTCTCCAGGGAACCCGCGACCGGTTGGCCGAGCTCGACCTTCTCCGCCCGCTCCTCGCCGCGCTCCCGCGCGCCACGTTGAAGGTCTTCGAAGGGGCGGATCACTCCTTCCATCTGCCGAAGTCGGCCGGGCACACGGACGACGACCTCCTCGCGGAGATCGCGAGGACGGTCGCGGAGTGGGCGGAGTCGGCGGGTCAGCTCGAGATTCGCTGAATCCCCGGCATGGCATCAAATCCCGTATCGAACGTCAGGATGCGCGTGACCCCCTCGCGCTCCATGACGGCGAGATGAATTGCGTCGCGCGCGGATAGGCGGCGCCTCTCGAGCACGATCGTCTTCGCCCTTTCCGTGTCGGCATCGTGAATCGAGAAGACCTCGTCCACGATGTCACGCACGACGTCGAACGTTGGCTGAATCGCCTCGCGGCGTTTCAGGGCGACGAATCGATGGAGGATCTCCTGGAATACCTCGACGTCCGTGACGAGGCGCTCACCTTCGGAGACGAGTCGCTCCAGCAGGCGCCGCGCGTCGACTTTGTGCGGGTGCTCGGCTCCGACCAGGTACATGGGAATGTTCGAGTCGACGAAGATCATCTTGAGTCGTCGACCCCGTAGCCGCGCTCGATCTCGGCGAGCATCGTGCGGATGTCTGAGGTCGGGAAGCCGAGCGTGGCGGCCTGCCGAATGGACGCCAGCTTCTTCGCAGCGTCCTTCGACGACCGGTGCCGTCGCGCGGACCGCAGCGCCTCGCGGACCCATTCGGCGACTGTCAGGCTCCTACGCTTGGCCAGCCTTCGGATCTCGGCCAGCTCGGACTCGTCGAGGAGCACCTGGAGCCTCTTACTCATGCTATGAGTCTAGCCCGGCTCATGTCAGGAGTCAACCGCTCAGTGCTCTTGCGTTCGCTTCTGGTACTCCCGCAGGTGGCGCAGCGACGCGATCTTCCGGCCCGACCTCTCGTAGAGCCTCGCCAGGTTGAAGTGGGCGTCCGCGCAGTCGCGGTCGCGCTTGAGCAGCTTCTCGTACACGCCGACCGCCTCGTCGCTGCGGCCCCGATCCTCGAGGACGACGCCGAGGTTGAATGCCGCGGGGACCGACTCCGGCCGGATCGCGAGAGCGGCGCGGTACTGCTCCTCGGCGCCCTCGAGCTCCCCCTGCTCGTGCAACAGCCGCCCCAGGTTGATGTGCGCCTCCGCATGGCGCGGGGCCAGCTCGAGCGCTCTCCGGTAGGCGTCGCGCGCATCCTCGGGCGCTGCGATCTCGAGATGAACGCCCATCTCGTACCACGCGTCGGCGTCGAGCTCGGTTTCGGCGCTGCGGGCCGCCTGCGCGGCGCGCCGGACGATCGGCCGCGCGCTCTCGGCCAGCTCGGCGACGTCGAAGTCGAACAGCCGCTGGCCGCTCTCCGGATTCCACCGCTCGCCGCCCGAGCGCGCCACGACGCGCGTCCCCTCGGCGACGATCGTCATCCCGGCGAGGGAGCGGCCCTCGGGAAGATCGTTCGCGAGCTTCTTCAGGATCCTCTTCACGCGCGAGGGCGCGATCCGGGAGCGGACCAGCTCGCTCGCGGTCCGCAGCACGATGACGTCCTGGAAGCTGAACGTGAGCTCCCGCGCCGCCCCCCGCGCGGGCGTCAAGAACCCCGCGCGCACGTACGAATGGACGCGACTGACCGGGACGCCGAGGAGCTTCGCGACCTCCCGCGCGGAGTATCCCGTGGATACCGGCACGCGCCTAGGCTTTGCTCGATCGACCCGCCGCCTTGGGCCGGCGCTCGGACGCAGGTTGCTCCTCGCCCGCCGCGCGCTTGGGACCCTTGCGATCCTGCGCGAGGACGGACTCCTTCGCGGCGGCGGGCGCCTTGCCCGCGAGGCTCGCCTTGAGAGCCTCCATGAGATCGATGACCACGGCGCCGGGAGCCTCGGCCGGCGCGATCGCGATCTCGCTGCCGTC
>DATKHQ010000124.1:0-4883 GCA_035510175.1 Candidatus Sulfotelmatobacter sp.
GCGCGTGCTCGTCGAAGAGGCCGGGAATCACCGTCGCGCCGGAGAGGTCGACGACCTTCGCTCCGGCCGGAACCTTGACCGAGGATGACGGGCCGACCGACGCGATCCGGTCGTCGGTGACCACGATCGTCCCGTTCTGGATCACCTCGTCCCCCTTCATTGTGACGAGGCGGGCTCCGGTATAGGCCACCGTGCCCGAGGGCCTGTCGCGAGACACGGTGAGCGCGATCTCGATCGTCGTGGCCTCGGGGAGCTTCTCCTCGTCCTTCTTGTCCTCCTTCTTCGCGTCCTTCTTGTCGCCTTTCTTTTCGTCCTCCCCGTCGGGCTTGGGGACCGGGAGGGCCTTGTCGAACGCGACCCGCCGGTACGACTTCCCCCAGATGAACGTGATCGTCGATCCGCCGTCCGCCCAGTTGACCCACTCCCCGCCGTCGCGAGTCAGGCGGCCAAGGGGGAGCGCGGCGCCACCGAGGTCGATGTCGACCGTCTGGGCGCCGAGGGCCGGCAGGGCGGTGACCCAGGCGTTGTACTGCTCGTTGAACGCGACCCACCGGCCGTCGGGGGAGATAGACGCCTCCTCGGCGCGCGTGAACCGGAGGTGCGTGCGCTTGTCGGTGCCGTCGAGCTGCGCCGAGACGAGCACGCTCTTCGGCGGGTTCGGTCCGGTCGCGTCGGCGTCCTCGAGCCAGTAGATCCTGTCGTTCCCGCTCCACTGAGGACGAGGCATTCGACGATTCGGCCCACGGTTTTTCGTCCCGATGACGACGTGGCCCTCGCCGCCGTCCGCGGGCATCCACCGAAGCTCATGCCACAGCTCGTTGACGAGATCGTCGTCGCGGAACGTCGCGCCGCTGCCGGCGACGTAGACGATCTTCGAGCCGTCGGGGGAGAAGGCGGGGTTGGCGTACTGGCCGGCGATGCGCGTCAGCTTCCGGGGCGTCCCTCCGGGGTAGGTCATCGACCAGACGTTCCCGCCCTCGGCGTCGTTCCAGGTGACGAACGCGAGCGTCCTGCCGTCACGCGAGAACGACGGGGCGTATTCGAGATCGCCGAGCGCCGTCATGCGCCGCGGGGTTCCGGAGGGGAGGCCCATCGCGTACAGGTGCCCGAGCGCCGAGAAGACCAGGCTCTTTCCGTCCCGCGTCTCGACCGGCCAGCGGATGATCCTTGCCGCGACGTCATCGACGCCGACACGGCGCGGCGTGCGCAGCGCCTCCGTGAGCGTCTGCTCGACCTTCGCTCGGAACGGGATCCCCGTACGTGCGCCGCCGGAATCCGGGTACCGCCAGATCTTCCCGTCGGCGGTGGCGACGATCCCCGAGCCGTCGGGTGTCCACGCGTACCCGGGAAAGACGCCGTGGAAGCAGAATCCCTCTTGATTGTCCCGCTGCAGTCCCTCGGCGACCGTGCGGATCTTCCCGCTCGCGAGGTCCATCACCTCGAGGATCGTCTTCGCCCGGACCCGGCGGACGTACGCCATGCGGCCCCCGTCGGGGGAGATCGAAGGGGCCGCCGCCCCGCCGAACTCACCGGTGACCGGGATGGTCTGTCCGTTCCACCGGTCGAGCCGCTTGATCTGCCAGATCCCCTCGTTGACGTTGCGGTCGTACCGGTAGCGCGCGTCGCGGGCGGAGAAGAAGACGAACCGCCCGTCCTTCGAGAACGTCGGGTCGGCCGCGTCCGGCTGCTCGTCCTTCTTGGTCAGCTGGACCCCGCCGCCGCCGCGGACGTGCCACATCCACAGCTCGACGGTGCCGAGGGAGGAGCGGTCGGTCAGCCGCTTGCGGCCGACGAGGTACAGCCCGTCCGGGGACCAGGCGGGGGAATTGACGAAGGCGTCCTTCTCCGTCGACACCGCGCGCGCGTGTGCGCCGGTGCGATCGCAGACCCAGAGGTTCTCCGTCCCGCCGCGGTCGGTGGCGAACGCGATCTCCGAGCCGTCCGGCGAAAAGCGCCGCTGCACGTCGTACGCGGGGCCGCTCGTGATGCGCGTCGCCTCGCCCCCGGCCGCGGGGAGCGTGTAGAGGTCGCCGTCGAGCGAGAACACGATCGTCGACCCGTCGGGGCTCACGTCGAGGGCCAGCCAGGTCGCCTCGTCGGTCTGAAACGAGATCGTGTGCGTCGGGCCGTGGCTCGCGTCGACCTTCCACTGGGCATCGTCCGCCGCCGGCTTGGTGGCCTCGTTCTTGGCGGGTTTCGCCGCGGCCGCGGCATCGAACGCACGCGGGATCGACAGCGTCAGGGACGCGAGCAGGGCGAGGGCGATCGGATGACGAGGGGACATCGTGAGACCTCCCGGAAGGACGGCCGCTCAGACTAACGTAGTACGCGCGAAGGCGGGGAAGAGATCGCGGTCAGAGGATCTCGCGGACGAACTCCACGTACCCCTCCGGCGGCGTCACGAGACGGACGCCCATGCCGACCGGGCGCCCCATGACCGGGCGCGTCCGGTTCCAGACGACCTCGCCGCGCATCCCGACGCCGCCGGTCTCGAGGTCGACGTGGATCCGGACGGCGAGTCCCGAGTCGATCGGGGCCATCGTGTTGACGAACATCCCGCTCTCCGAGAGGTTGACCGTCATCGCGGAGAACAGCGTCACCCCGTTCGCGAACCGGATCGGCACGGCCCGGAGCTTGCGCGGCGCGGGCAGGACCGACTGCCGCCCGGGGGCCGCCTCGGGGTTGAACCCCATGACTCGCTCGACGTCAGGCGCGCTGTGCACCTTGTATCCGAGCGCGCGGACGTGCCCCTCGACGAACGCCACGGCCTGGGCCTCCGCTTCCTGCGCCGTGCGCCCGACGAACTTGATCGTCGCGTAGCCTCCGGGAGTCGTCCAGAGCATGTTCGGGTAGGTGAGGACGCGCGCCCGGAAGACGTCATACGAGGGCGCGACGAGGATCCCGTATGCCTCGATCCCGACCGGGGTCTCGACCGCGATCCTCCAGCCGTGCCGCTCGGGACCGGTGGCGCGCAGCTCGCCGGGGCAGTCGACGGGTTTCGAGTGCGACGAGCCGCAGACGCGGCACCAGAGGACGAGGGTCATACGCGCCCCGTTCCGGGGGCTCGAGGCTCAAAACGCCTTCGAGACCCCGACGATGAGTCCCATCCGGGGTCCGAGCTGGGCCTCGTTGACCTTCGTGTAGACCGGCAGCTGCACGTAGGCATAGAACCCGACCCCGTCGCCGGAGCGGATCCGCCCCCCCGGCGTCAGGTAAACATAGGTCCGGCCGGTCGAAGGAACACCCATCCCCAGGAAGCGGTCCCGCCCGGCCTCGGAAACGTTCACCTGGACCGAGGTCTCCCCCCGCTCCCCGACCCGGAAACGCGCCCCGCCCGAAAGCTGCCACTCGTTCCCGACGCGGTACTCGAGCGAGTTGGTGCCGTTCGCACGGTAGGCGGTGTCGAGGAACCCCTCCACCTTCATGCTCTGGGTCGAGCGCGAGTACCCGAGCGAGACGATCCCGTCGTACGAGCCGGTCCCCGGCTGGATACCCGGCTCGTTGATCGCCCCCTCCTGGTCCCGCTCCTGGTAGGCGCCCGTCGGAAGCTTGAGCGCGGCGGTGCCGAAGAGGAGGTCTTGCGGCTTCACGACGAGCGCGTACCGCGCGCCGACGCGGACGTCGCCGAACCCGCGGCTCCCGGCGTCGGGGACGAACGTCTCCTCCGGTGTGCCGACGTCGTCGAAGTGCTGGTGGCGCTTGTCCTGCCACAGCGGGGCGGAGCCGAGCACGGCGAGCCGGTTGGTGATCCCGTAGGCGACGTCGAGCTGCGTCACCCCCGAGCGCGTCGACTCCTCGCGATGGTGATCGGGCACGATGACCCCCGCCTCGAAATCGATCTTCGGAGTGAGGACCTCGGAGGTCGATCCCGTGCCTGCGCGCTTGCGATCCTGATCCATCGTGCGGAAGGAGAGGTCGACGCGGAACATGTGAGCTTGCGGCGCGCCCTCGGACGAATCGGTCACGCAGAAGCAGGAGGCCGACCCGCACGTGGCGCGCGCCGAGGGAGCGAGAACCGCCGCGAACGAAACCACGAGAACAAAGATCGGGATATGGCGGATTCGCATCCGCGAGACCCTAACACACACCTCAGAAGACCGCGTGGGCGCGTTACAATCGCGAGCGGGGGGAGACAACATGGGACTTCTCGATTCGCTCCTGGGCGCAGGCAGCGCTCATCAGGGTTTGGCCGGAGAGGTGATCAACATGCTCGGCGGGGCTTCGGGCGGCGGCGGGCTCGCCGGCCTCGTCCGCTCGTTCGAGTCGCAAGGGCTCGGAAACATCGTCCAGTCGTGGATCTCGACGGGGCACAACCTGCCGGTGAGCGCGGATCAGATCGCGAGCATCCTCGGCAACGGCCAGATCTCGCAGCTCGCCGCGAGGTTCGGCCTCGCCCCCGACCAGGTGTCGGCGCAGCTTTCGCAGATCCTTCCGCGAATCGTCGACGGCTTGACGCCGCACGGGAGCATCCCGGCCTCGGATGCGCTGCAGGAGGGACTGAGCATGCTGAGGTCGCGGCTCGGTTGAGGCGCACCGTTTCGCGCCCCGTCTTGTGTGTGCGAGCCGACAAGGACGATCCGCTCCTGGCGCCGCCAAAGAGGTAGCCGTACTACTCGAGACGCCGGAGCAGATTCTCGACACCGGCGCGCCAGACGGAGCCGGCGTCGGAGTCATCCCAGAGATCCTTCAGCTCCGATCCCTCGAGGACGGCGGCCACGGCACGGCGCGCCTGCTCGGCGACGCCGGACGGCAATCGACCGAGGCGCTCGGACACCCAGAGCTTGACCCCATCGGGCAGATCGTCGGCGCCTCGCGCGTTCAAGGCGGCGTCCACCTCTGCCGCGGCCAGCGCTGTCGCGCAGTCCGGGGAGTCGAGGTAGCCG
>DATKHQ010000125.1:0-4278 GCA_035510175.1 Candidatus Sulfotelmatobacter sp.
CTTGTGCTTGGCGACGGCGATCATCCGCGCCGCGCGGACACTCGTCGCGAAATTGTCGGCGACCTGGCGAACGTCCGCGATGCGGATCTGGTCGTTGACGAGCGGGATCCCGACTCCCAGCGCCACCCCGATGAACGCGAGGACGACCAGGAGCTCGACGAGGCTGAAGCCGTTGCGATGGCTCACGTGCTGTTGCTCACAACCCGCCAACCGATGTAGCACTCGGGATGCCATGGACGGCCCGGACCAACGACTCGATAAGTAGCTTGAATTCAATGAGTTACGCATTGGTAACCTCCCCCGTTTCGACCGCACACTCCCGGCCGCAGCCCACCCCTGTTACGAAAAGTTACATGTCGTCAAACGGGCATTTCTCGAGCGACCCCGGCCGCCGGGAGCCTCATCCGGAACGACGCCCCCCCGCGCGGCCCCTCGCCGACCTCGATCGAGCCGCCGAGATCGACCACCGTGCGCTGCACGAGTGCCAAGCCGAGCCCCGTGCCCCGCGCGCGCGTGGTGAAGAACGGCACGAAGATCTGCGCGCGCTTGTCGGCGGGGATCCCCGGCCCGTCGTCCTCGACCTCGATCTGGAGGAACCGCCCCGCGCGGCGGCCCACGATCCGGACCGCGATCGGTCTCCCCGATTCTTGCCCGATGTCCGCGGCGTTCTGGATGAGATTGCCGATCGCGCCGCGAAGTAGGCCCTCGTCCCCGACGATCGTCCCGAACTCTCCGAGGACCTCCACCGTGATCCCCGGAGGAGAGGTCGCGGCGCACGACCGGAGCAGCGCGGTCACGTCGACGGGAGCGCGCTGCGGCTCGGGGGGGCGCGCGTACTGGAGGAACTGGTCGATCTGCGCCCGCACGACGCCGATCTCCCGGAGGATCTCGCGCGCCGGGCCATGCACGCGCGGATCGGCCGACTTCTCGAGCATCTTCGCGTACCCGAGGATCGTTCCCAGCGCGTTCCGGAACTCGTGCGCGATCCCGGCCGAGAGGTGCCCCACCGCGGCGAGGCTCTCCCTCAGGCGCACCTGCTCCTGGACCTGGCGGATCTCGGTCAGGTCCGTCATGAGCATGAGCGCTCCGGATGCGCCGCCCGGCGTGGCACCCACCGGCGAGATCGTGACGCCGACGTGGGTGCTGCGCCCTCCTTCCGCCCGGATCTCGAGCACCTCGCGCGACACGCTGCGCGAGGCGTCGAGGCACCCGCGCAGCAGGTCGCGCAGCGCCGAAAACCCCTCGCCGAGCGCGCCGAGGTCGGCGCCCCTGGCATCCCCCGGCGCCGTCCCGAGCAGGCTCTCCGCGGCGCGGTTCGCTGCGGCGATCCGTCCGTCCTTGTCGACGACGACGACACCGGTCGCCATGTCTGCCGCCGGGCCTCCCGCGAAACGAATCAGGTCGGAAAGTCCTCCGGCCTCGCGCCCGAGCTGATCGAACGCCGATTCCTGCTCGCGGAGCTTGTCGGCGACGGCGCGAAACGCCGCCGCCAGATCGTCGGGCTCCGCCGGACCGGCGTCTCCGCGCGGAGCAAGACCGACTTCGCCCGCGATCCGGGCCATCTGGCGGTAGGGGCGGCTGACGAACCGGCCGAAGAACAGTGCAACGATCCCGATCAGCACGATTCCCGCGGTCTGTACCGCGACGATGCGCCGGAACCATGCGTGCGTCTCACCGAGATCCGGGACCGCCTGGGCCACCTCGACGACCGCGCCGAGGTGCCCGGTGCCGTCGAGGACGGGAACGAACGCTTCGATCCTGGCGGACTCACCCCCTGATCGTGGCGTCATGCCGGCCGCGACGGCGCGGCCGGCGGACAGCGCCGCACGGTCGGCGGCATCGAGATCCGCGAGGTGCGAGCTGTCCGCAGGCGGGCTCACGCTCGACGCGACGACCTTGCCGGTGGGATCCAGGATCGAGATCTCCGCCAGGTCGAAACGCATCGACAGGCGCGAGAGGCGGCCCGGATCGATCGCGCTCGCGCGGCCCCCGGCCGGAGCGCCGACCAGCGTGTCCGCGCCGAGCGTCAGCGCGACCTCGCGTCCCCTCGCCTTCGCACGCTCCCTCTCCGCGCGCTCGGCGGTGTCCCGGGCGCGCGAGACCAGGATCACGTTCGTCAGGTCGAGCGCCGCGAGGAAGAGAACGACCAGGACCAGGACGGCCCGGACCTGGGTCTCGAATCGGCCGGCACGCGGGAGGTGGGGCATCTCACGGTCCGACGTGGATCCGGTCGAGGTACGCCGCGAGCAGGATCCGGCCCTTGAGCAACGCGAGCATCGCCGCCGGTGTCAGGAAGCAGCCGAACGGGAGCTCGGTCTTGAGCGACTTCCCGCGCAGCGGAATCAGCGCGAGGCCTATCGCGGCGCCCACGATCGAGGCGACGAACAGCGTGACCGCGACCCCCGCCGCGCCGGTGAAGGCACCGACGAGCGCCATCAGCTTGACGTCCCCGAATCCCATCCCCTCGACGCCCCGCACCCGCCGGTAGAGCGCGCCGATCCCCCAGAGGATCCCCGAGCCGAGCGACGCACCCGTGAACGCCGCGACGAGCCTCCCCCACCCCGGATCTCCCAGGAACGGGTTCCACCAGGCCAGGGCGATCCCCAGCGCGAACCCCGGCAGCGTCACGGCGTCCGGGAGGAGCTGCTCGTCGTAGTCCGTGAAGAAGAGGACGATCATCATCATCGCGAACGGGACCGCGATGCCGAACGCCCAGCTCGGGCCGAGCTGCCGCCACAGCGCGAGCCAGGTGAGGCCGGTCAGCGCCTCCACCGCCGGGTAGCGCCAGGCGATGGGGGCCTTGCACGACGCGCAGCGGCCGCGCAGGGCCAGCCACGAGAGCACGGGCACGTTCTGCCACGCCCGCACGGCCGCACCGCAGTGCGGGCAGCGCGAGCCCGGCGAGACGATGCTGCGCCCCGCCGGCAACCGGTAGATGCAGACGTTGAGGAAGCTGCCGAACAGCAACCCCACGATCAGAGCGAGGATCGAGGCGAGCGGCTCGATGACGTCCACGGTCACGAGCCCAGCACGCGGGAGGCGGGGCTCGACACCTCGCCCGTCGCGGGATCGTAGGCGTACGGATTGCCATCCGGGTCCAGCGGAAGCTCCGGGACGAGCCCCGCGGAGACGAGATCGTGCAGGCTTCTCGGTCGGTGCCCCTCGCGGCGGGCGAAGGCCTCGATCGCGGCCGTGAGTTGGGCGAGGTCCGCCTGAACCGTTAGGCCGCGGATCTGGCGCTGCGCGATCGCGCGAGCCTCCTCGTCACCCCGCGGATTATCGAGCACGGCCTGCCAGCGCTTGAGCGCTCCGCGGAGGTCCCCCGAGCGCGCGGTCATCCCCGCCTCGAGGCGGAGCAGCGCCGCGGGCGCTCCCGGCACCGCGGCCGCCCGCTCGAAGTAGCCGACGGCCCGCTCGTACTGGCCGGCGTGATCGCATTCCCAGCCCGCGAGGTACGGCAGGATCCACTGCTGGGGGTTGTTCGCGAACCCCTCGTCCAGGAGCTTCAATCCGCGGTCGAGCTCGTGCGCCTCGACGGTGAGGATCAGCGCGCCGAGCCAGTACGGATCGAGGTAGCGCGGATCGAGCTCCGCGACGACGTCTCCGAAGACATGCTCGACGTAGCGGTACCTGTCGGCTCTCTCGTAGTCGGAGTAGTACTGGATCGCCCAGAGGTAGATCAGGTCGGCGACGAGAGGCGCGTGCCCGAGGCTGATCGCCTTCAGGTACTTGCCGTTGGGAAGGTAGAGAAGCTCCTTCTCCCCTTTCCGGGCGGAATCCATGCGCACGAGCCCCGCGCGCGCCCCCCACGTGCACGTGCAGGCGAACAGCAGCGCCAGGATCGGAGCCAGGCGGCGCATCAGACGAACTCGCGCCTCTCGAAGACGACGCACGCGAGCACGACGACCACCGATGCGTACCCGAGACCGTACGCGGTCGCGAGCGGAAGGTACCCGGGGGCGAGCGGAACGCCGTGCACGGCGGCCGCCTTCACGTCGAGCCGGTCGAGGTTGGGAAGCACGACGTGCAGCGCGCGGCACAGCAGTTTCCCCGAGGCGGAGTCGACCCGCTTCTCCAGGAGGTCGAAGCTCCACGACAGGTGGCCCGCGACGTACGTCGCGACCGTGCCGACGGCCGCGAGGATCGGGTTCGTGAACGCGGAGAAGAGCACCGCGAAGGCCGCGATCAGAGCGAGCTCGACCATGATCATCAGGATCGCGGGAACCAGGCTCACGGGCGATTCCCCCTTCAGCGCGACCGCCGCGAGAAGGGCGAGCC
>DATKHQ010000126.1:0-3721 GCA_035510175.1 Candidatus Sulfotelmatobacter sp.
TTCGCGGCGGGCGAGGCCCATCCTTCCTCGGGGTCGCGCAAAGCCGGACGCACGCGCACGGTCCGGACCCGCTTGAGCACGACGGTCCCGGGGGCCCCGCCGCGCGCCCGGCGGACGAATTTCCGAGGCGTGCAGTGGACATCGACCATCCCCTCCCGAGCGGCATCGCTGTACCGCGCGGCCAGCGCGGCGGCCTCGAGGACCGTCCGGTCGGGCACCGCGTGCTCGCGATCCGGAACCCGGACGATCACGTGCGCGCCCGGCACCCCGGCGGCGTGGAGCCAGAGATCATCCGGGGCCGCGAGCTTGAAGGTCAGCCGGTCGTTGTCGCGGGCGGTGCGGCCGACGAGGATCGTGAAACCGTCGGTGCTGCGGACGAGGCGCGCCCCCGCCACGGTCGGCGCCGATGCTGCCGCCGCCGCGCGTCCCGCGCGGGACCGGGGCGTCAGGCCG
The DNA here is from genome assembly GCA_035510175.1 of Candidatus Sulfotelmatobacter sp. Lineage (GTDB taxonomy): Bacteria > Acidobacteriota > Polarisedimenticolia > Polarisedimenticolales > DASRJG01 > DASRJG01. Next base: position 454 of record DATKHQ010000126.1, read on the forward strand.
ACCGCGACACCCAGGGACCTCAGCGCCTCCTCGAGGGCAGCCGCGTCCGCCGGAGACTTCGCGCGGAGGCGCTCCTCCTCGAGCGCCTCGAGCCGGACGAGCCTCGCGCGGAGAGCCCGGAGCCGCTCCTCGGTCGCCTCGATGCCGCGGCGCGCCCGGCGATGCTTCCGGAAGAGATCGTCCGCGAGCAGCGGCAGCGCCCGTCCCGCCGGAGCCGCGATGCGGACGTCGGCCCCTGAGGGGTCGTAAGGATCGGGAACCGTGACCTCGTCCCCATCGCGCCGCGCACGCGATAGCCCCGCGAGCAGCGCCTCGGCCTGCCGCCGGAAACGGTCCGGATTCTCGAAGCCGCGCAGGCTCTCCGCGGCGTTCTCCGCGGCACGGGTCGCGCGCTTGCGCTCGGCGCGCACGATGGCGGCAAGTCCGGCGAGGCGCCGCGCGTGGGCCGCGCCGGCCTCGATCGCCTCGTGATACGAACCCGACACGGCCGCCGCGGACGGCGCGTCGATGAGCACGCGGCCATCGCTTGGGCTCCCCGGCGTCCAGGGGAGAAGGTGGAAGCGTTCCGCGGAGAGACCCCCACGTTCCAAACCGTCCTCGAGCCCACACGGGCCCTCGATCACCGGCCGGGCGCGACCGCTCACGACCTCGTCGAGGCGGGTGCGGAGAACGGCGCCCGGCGTGCGGCCGGTGCGTTCGGCCTCGTCGACGACGAGCCGCGCGGCCGAACCACCGATGCCGAGGATGTGACGACGCAGCGTCTCGAAGTCGGGCTCTCCTCGCGAGCGCCACGAGGCGATGAACGCGTCGATCGCCGGTGCGTCGAGGGCGAAGGGATCGAGCTTTCCCTCCGGCACGCCGCGCGGGCGGTAGCGCGAGCCGGCCGCGAGCCGGGAGGCATTCGCAGGAGGGCGGTGCCAAGACCCGGCGACGGCGCCTCCGGGATCGAGCAGGACCAGGTTGCCGCCGTGCGTCGCCAGCTCGATCGCGAGCCCCCGGCCTTCGCCGAGCGTGATCAGCAGCACCGCCTCGCAAGGAGGCTTGCGCACCCCGTCGACGAGGCGGCCGACCAGAGCGCGGGCTGCCGCAACCGCGAACGCGCCGGGGGCCCACCGCGGACCCTCCCATCGGCGCTGCGGCCGCCCGATCCAGGGAAGCTCCGGCCGTAACGAGATGACGAGCGCCGCCAGCTCCGTGGCTCCGCCGAAGGTGAGGCGGAAGCGTTGCTCGGACTCCTGCCGGAGCGATTCGAGAGACGCCCCTACCAACGAGCGCGCGGCGTCCTGCGCGACCCGGATCAGTACGAGGTTGTCCATCGCTCCGACCGGGGCCTAGGGAGGGGTCAGTGCGCGGTCTTGACCTTCAGCCCCTTGACCGAGTCGACCAGGGCCGTGTCGATTTCGCTCTCGACCTTCTCGGTGGTCTTGTTCCCCGCCTCGGCGAGCTCCGAGATCAGGAGAAAGCGCGCCCGGTCGAGCATCTTCCGCTCGCGATACGACAGCGGCTTGATCTCAGCGAGCACGGTGAGGCTCTTCAGCACCTCGGCCACGGCGTGGATGTCCCCTGTCCGCATCTTCTCGGAGTTGGCCTGGAAGCGCCCCTTCCAGTCGTCGTAGGTGGCGACGTCGCCGTTCTTGAGCACCTCCATGACCCGGGTCACCTCGCGCCGCGTGAGGACCTTGCGCAGGCCGACGGCGATGGTGTTGCCGACGGGGACCATGACTGTGCTGTCCGTCGAGATGATGCGCAGGCAGTAGAAGGACGAAACCACGTCCCCCACCGACTTCTTGGTGACTTGCTCGATGACCCCGACGCCGTGATTCGGATATACGACCTTGTCGCCGACCTTGAAGTCCAAGCGGGCCTCCTGGGACGCTAAGTCGACTCAGTGTACCCGAAAGCGATTGAAACCGCAAGACTTCCGGATTCGAGCGACCGTAAAGCTTGACACTCGCTGCACCCGGTCGTACGCTCCCGAGCCGCCGCGCCGGAGTGGCGGAATGGCAGACGCAGGGGACTCAAAATCCCCCGATCCTTGCGGTCGTGTGGGTTCGACTCCCACCTCCGGCACCACTCTGCCGGGCCGGTACGGCCCCGGAGCGTAAAGGATGTCCATGGCGACGACCCCGGCTCTCGAAGACACCTGGCGCCTCGAGGACATCTACGAAACCCCGCAGGCGTTCCGCGCCGAGAAGGACCGGCTCGGTGGCCTGCTTCCCGGTCTGGCCACCCACGCGGGCCGGCTGGGCGGCTCGGCGCGCGACATGGCGGACGCCCTCGAGACGATCACGGATGCCGGCAAGGCCTTGGCGCGTCTCCACACGTACGCGTCGATGCTGTCGGACCAGGACCTGCGCGTCCCGGCGAACCAGGCGATGCGGCAGGAAGTCGAGCTCGCGTTCACCGAGATGTCGCGCCGGACCGCCTGGCTTCGCCCGGAGATCCTCGCGCTGCCCGACGGGACCGTGGAGCGGTTCTTGAGCACCGAGCCGCGCTTGGCACCGTTCGCGCACTTCCTCCGGAACCTCGTGCGGCAGAAGGCCCACGTGCTCTCGCCGGCCGAGGAGGGGCTCCTCGCAGAAGCCGGCCTGCTGATGGGAGGACCGTCGCAGGTCTTCGGCATCCTCAACAACGCGGAGATGCCGCGGCCGACCGTCCGCCTCGAGGATGGCGCGGAGGCGGTCCTCACGCCGGCTCGGTTTGCGCTCGTCCGTACCTCGTCGGTCCGCGACGATCGCGTGCGCACGACCCGTGCGTACTTCGAGGCGTACGCCGCCTTCCGCGAGACCTACGGGTCGAACCTGTTCGAGTGCCTGAAGTCGCACCTGTTCCGCGCGCGCGCCCGGCGCTACGCCGGCTGCCTCGAGGCAGCGCTCGACGGCGACAACGTCCCGGCGCGCGTCTACACGAACCTGATCGAGCAGATCCACCGCGCGCTGCCGTCGATCCACCGGTACTACCGGCTCCGGGCGCGGGCGCTCGGGCTCGACGAGCTGACGTACTTCGACCTGCACTGCCCGCTCGTCCCGGGCTTCGCCCGGCGCTACTCCGTCGGCGATGCCAAGCGCCTGGTGATCGGCGCGATGGCGCCCCTGGGCGACGCCTACGTGGCCCCGCTACGGGACGGGCTCGCCTCGCGATGGATCGACTGGCACCCCGCTCCCGGGAAGCGCAGCGGCGCGTACGCCAGCGGCGGCGCGTACGACGTCCACCCGTACCTGCTCCTCAACTACAACGGGGACTTCGACAGCTTGAGCACGCTCGCGCA